>NZ_MVPX01000561.1:0-39090 GCF_002043085.1 Gordonia sp. i37
GCGGCCCTGCCGTTGCTCCATATCGACAAGCCCCGATACGAGGGTGCCAACCGGTTCCGAAAGGCTGCGCTCGACAGAGTGGGCGCACTCACCGCGCTGCTGATGCTTGCTCCGATCATGGTCGCCGTCGGCATCGCCATCAAAGTCGACTCCGCCGGCCCGATCTTCTACCGGGCCGTGCGCATCGGGCTGAATAACAAACCGTTCGAGATGTGGAAGTTCCGTTCGATGGTGCAGGACGCCGACAAGCGCAAGCACGAGCTCGCCCACCTCGACGAGGGGGCAGGTGTGCTGTTCAAGATGCGCGACGATCCTCGCGTCACCAGGGTAGGACAGTTCATCCGGCGTTACAGCCTCGACGAGCTACCGCAGCTCTTCAACGTTGTCACGGGAAGCATGAGCCTCGTCGGACCGCGCCCGCCGCTGCCGGACGAGGTGGAGAAGTATGACGGACGAGTCGCACGACGAATGCTCGTGAAGCCAGGGATCACCGGGCTGTGGCAAGTTTCCGGCCGATCCGATCTCTCGTGGGAAGAGTCTGTGCGACTCGACCTCTCGTACGTCGAGAACTGGTCGATCATGCAAGACGTCGTCATCCTCTGGCGTACTGCCAAGGCCGTGCTGGCGAAAGAAGGAGCGTACTGATGCGGATGGTTGTCTTGGGCCTAGGCTATCTCGGCGCCACCCATGCGGCATGCATGGCCGAGCTCGGCCATGAGGTACTCGGAGTCGAGGTGGTCCCGGAGAAGCGGGACAGCCTCGCTCGTGGCGAAGTGCCGTTTTACGAGCCCGAGCTTCCGGAGCTGCTGAAGAAGCACATCGACTCCGGCAGGTTGCGGGTCACCGGTTCTTATGAAGAGGCGGCGGACTTCGCCGAAGTGTTCTTCGTTGCTGTGGGAACTCCGCAGAAGAAGGGCGAGTACAGCGCGGATCTGCGGTACGTGGACGCAGCCATTGATCAATTGGTCCCGTTGTTGACGCGAGACGCGTTGATTCTCGGCAAGTCGACCGTACCTGTCGGAACAGCCCAGAGGCTCAGTGAACGAGTTGACGAACTTGCGAAAGATCTCGAGGTGGAGATCGCCTGGAACCCCGAGTTCTTACGAGAGGGATACGCGGTAAGGGACACACTGAACCCGGACCGAGTGGTGCTCGGACGCTTCAGCGGTGGCCGGGCCGAGCTGACCTGCAGAGAGATCTATGGGGCAATCCTGGGCGCTGACACCCCCTTCCTTGTGACAGACCCTCCAACTGCAGAGCTGGTGAAGACCTCAGCAAACGCGTTCTTGGCGACGAAGATCTCGTTCATCAACGCAATCGCCGAGGTGTGCGACGCGGCCGGCGCCGACGTAAAAGCGATCGCGGACGCGATCGGTTACGACTCTCGAATCGGCCGCAAGTTCCTCAACGCGGGTCTCGGGTTCGGAGGCGGATGCCTGCCGAAGGACATCCGGGCCTTCATGGCGAGGGCCGGCGAGTTGGGTGCGGCGGAGGCGCTTTCTTTCCTTCGTGAGGTCGATAACGTCAACATGCGAAGGAGGACCCGCATGGTGGAGTTGACGCGCGAGGTTTGCGACGGATCGCTACTTGGGAAGCGTGTAGCCGTACTAGGGTGTGCATTCAAACCTGAATCAGATGACGTAAGAGATTCGCCTGCACTAAATGTTGCAGGACAGATTCAGCTGCAGGGCGCGTCGGTTACGGTGTACGACCCAAGAGCAATGGACAACTCCCGCAGGCTCTTCCCAACTTTGGACTATGCCGCTTCAGCTGTCGACGCCTGCGACAGTGCCGACGCGATACTGGTACTCACAGAGTGGCCCGAGTTCATCGACTTGGACCCAATCCTACTCGGCGCGATAGTCCGGCACAAGAACGTAATCGATGGACGGATGTGCCTGTTTGAGGACCAGTGGATAGCGAACGGATGGAGCTACCGTAAATGACTCCAAATGATCAATGTATGATACAAACTCTCGCATATATATCTATTACTGATACAGCATGGAAAATGTCAATCTCCCATTCGAGTTTCAGTCACCGCAGACGTGCAATGGCAATTGAAAACCACCAAATCTCAAGGGATGAATGCCAGAAAGTCGCCCTAAATGCACCGGAAAGTATAAGTATGAAACATAGAAGTGCATGGCGGCTCGTGTAACCAAACACTGTGTGCGCGACTTAAAGACGGCTCCAAAGCGCGAGTCGAGGATGAGGGGTATGTCTCTCTATGTCAGATCTGGCGCTCGCATCTGCCCGCTGTCTCGAGTCATGCGATTATTCAAATTAGTTTTCGACCCGATTTGCAATTATAAGCCCATGAAAAGTTCAGCAATATTCTTACAGCCGGTGAAAACCTGTGTAAGGCGATCAAAATCTTTCAGAGGATACTGAGATATGAGGATTCTAGCAGGAGCTGCCAAGAATCGGGCACAGCGCCCCTCGATGAGCGAGATTGTAGGCAAAGTTCGAGGTAGCCGGCAGTTGGCAGTCTACTCCGTCGCACGAGCAGAGCACCTCGAGCGACTTGCTCTGCGCAATGAAAATGGAAATTCTCAAGTCCTACTTTACGGCAGCGAGTACTATGATTGGGATTCCGCAAAGCAAAAAGAATTGCCTGCATACCGCAAAGGCCTAGCGTTTGCGGTATTTGCGATTATCCTCGGCGATCCGCGAAGCGTTGAGATTAATGAACCTGCCAACTTGCCAGCACTACCGCGAGCGATTGCACTAGTCAGTGCTATAAGGACAAGCAACTACTTGCTGGCATGGAGCGGATCAAGATCGCGCACACGTATCGTCTGTTACGCACTCGAGAATGTCCACCCCCGTTCGTCCGCACTGCGTAAGTGGAATGCCTTAACGGGCGGAAAGTTACCGCCCGGACCTTTCGCATGGCTGGTCTTGCGACTCGTAAGACTTGTTTTGTCGCAGATCGACCGCATTGCTTTTGGCAGTCCCGAGTCAATGGAGCTGTACGGCGCGATAGCTACTCGAAGAGGCTTGCCGAGACAGCATCGCCTGATCTTGGAATTGCCGAACGACTGCAACTGCAGCGCAGATACTCCCGAAAAGCCCCAAATGATTTTTGTCGGCCAGTTTTCAGAGAGGAAAGGCCTGCCAATTCTATTGGAAACCTGGGAACAGATTCGTCTTAAAGCTCCGGGACAGTTCAAGTATGTCTTAATCGGGATCGGAAGTCTTGAAAAACAAGCGACACTTTGGGCCGAGGATCGATCGGACGTGTCTATCTATGTAGACCCCGCGCGGAGTGTTATCCATCGTGAATTAAGGAGGTCGAAGGTCCTATATCTGTTGTCACAATCTACGGACCACTGGCAGGAGCAAATCGGCCTGCCGATCTCCGAGGGCCTGGCCCATGACTGCTTTATTGTAGCCACCAGCGGAACAGGGCTTGCCAGCTGGCTTCGTCTAAATCACCAACTAGTGGTGCCGGAGGATATCGCTCCAGCCGATCTCGCTGACCAAGTGATCAACAAGATGACTGCGGAGTGGGTGGGTGAACCCCTGTACTCGTTGCCAAATATGCACAGCCGCGAAGCCGCCAACGAGTGGTTGCATGCGCCACATTCAAATAGCACAACAAATATCTTCGACGGAAAAGTGGAAGCCAGCTTCGAGGAAAAATCATAATGCGCATTCTCATCGACGCGTATTGGATGTCCGGCGGAGGTACGGTGTCGCTGCGACGGACCGTTTCTGAACTAGTTGAGGCCTGGGCTAAAGAGTTTCCCGAAGACGATATAACCATAGTGACTCGAAAGAAGCTTACTAGACGGACAAGACCTACAAGCCTTCCTGACGTCTTCTCATCACGCCGAGTCATGCATTTGCAGAGTGCCATTTGGCCTCACGCCCTATTCGCGGCATTCCGTGCACCGGCGCTGGCAAAGAAGGTCAATGCCGAATATGTTCTTACACAGAATTTCGCTGCCATATTTGGCGATAGCTTTGTCCTCGTGCACGATTCGCTATTTATCACCCGACCAGAGTGGTTTACTCTCTCTGAAAGAATCTACTTTTGGCCTATGCGAATCCTAGCGAGACGCGCCAGAATCGTATTCTCCACCACCCGAACAGAAGGAAGAATAATAGCAGAGAACTTTGGAATAAGAAAAGTCGTGGCAGTGGGCCTGGGCGTTGGTGAAGATATAGAGCGTTTTTCTCCACAGGTGCCAACGAGACTACCTAGGGCCGTTCTTAGGAGTGGATTCTTTCTAACTGTGGGAAGGCTGAACATTCGGAAGAATCTAGTCGCAACCATCGAGTCCTACATCGCGTCAGACTCGAGCAGGAACTATCCGTTGGTTGTGGTTGGTGACACTGACGGAAAAACCAGCAATCTGACACAAATTAGCCGCGATGCGATTCAATCTGGTCGGGTCATCTTCTTGGGCTCTATCAGTGATGCTGAACTACACTGGTTGTATCGGAACTGTCGGATGTTCGTATTTCTGTCACTTGGTGAAGGTTTCGGACTTCCGCCGGCTGAGGCACTGCTCCTGTCGGACGCACCATTGCTTGTCAGTGACATCCCAGTATTCCGCGAGACTCTTGGCAGTCATGCACGATTCGTCAATCCAACCGATAGGAACGCTGTGTCCAGTGCGATCGATAGTTTGGTAGCAGAAGCTCGTCCTGAGGTGCCTACCAATAGTCGAAGCAAGATGTCCTGGCATGGACGCGAAGAGTATGTGTGGACGGGTGTCGCACAACGTATCCGCAAGTCCATATGTCAGCATGAGTATTCCAGTAAGCACGGGCTAACCACCTGGAGCGATGAGTCTCGTGGAGGACTCCAGTGAAGCGGGAAATTTCCATAATCATTGTTGGATATAACAGTGAGCACGTTATCAGTGATTGCCTAGGGTTCCTCGGCGCAAGTGATTCCATCGAAGTCATTCTTGTTGACAATAATTCGACTGACAATACCGTGGATGTGTTCCGCAAGATGTGCCAAAACGGGATTGTAGTTCGGCGCTCTACTAATGGTGGGTTTGCTGCCGCGGTAAATGAGGGTTTACTCAGTGCTAACGGGCGCTGTATTGCTCTATTGAATCCTGATGCGTTTATTCGTTCCGAAGACTTGTTGAAATTGGCTCGATTGGTCGACGGCGAAGTGGTGGCCGCCGCACCCATGGTCACACAGGGTGATGGACGAAGCGTGACGGCGGGCCGTCTGCCGACGCTATGGAGAATTTTCGTACATATGACTGGCCTCTCAATCCTGGGCGGACTGCACCCCGTATTCGAGGGGCATTACCTGCTGCGAGCGCATTGTACCCAGGGTGTAAGAACGGTCGATTGGTCGACGGGTGGCTGTCTGGTGGTTCGTGCAGATCACCTCCGCAGTCTTGGTGGCCTTAATGATCGCTGGTTTATGTATGGTGAAGATATCGACTTTTGTTGGCGATCTAGTGTGCATACTGAGGGTACAGTTATGCTTGATACGAGTATCATCGTCAGACACTTGGTTGGAAAGAGCACGGCTTCCGCAGATGGCACCCTTTCCGATGTCTGGCTACGACATCTTTACGAGGCTTATGTCGCTAACACTGACCCCAACCTGCTCGAGCGAGCATGCTGGATCAGTACTGTCACGCTTGGATTTACCGCGCGGTTTCTTGTGTTTAGTATTCTTTGCCCGCTTTCGCGGGGCGACAGACAGAAGCGGATGCAATATGTGGCGAGTCGAAGCCTGATCTACGCAAGAACTTTCCTGTAAACGTTTTTGAACGGAGCCTCAGTCTGGGGTGTCCGTGAATGTGGTCGAGTACAGCGGAGGAACTCAGTTGTCGATTAGTGGGAGGTTCGGCGTGGGGTCTGTTCGTGCAGTGGTAGCGGGTTACCTTCGAGCGCCATCAATCGCTCTTGCATCACAAGGACTCGGCCTCATTCAGCTCGTTGCGCTACTTGCACGACATGGTCCCACGGACGCCACGGACTGCTATCTTTACTTCTACAATTTGGGATTGCTTCCCGTGCAGATCATCCTGGTCGGTGTCTTTTATCCTATGCTAATAAACAAAACCGACGTCTCGAAGCGATTTGTCGATTTGTATGGGGCTATCACTCCCGTTCTCTCGGTGGCGACTATTGGTCTCGGTATGGTTTGGATGCTGGAAAATGGTCGTCAGTTCAATGTAGTCGTACAGATTGGACTGTTGTGTGGTTTAAATGCGTTTGTTCAATCGATAGTCTGGTTCCGGGGAATCTGTGCTGAAGCATCGGGCAATCCTGTTTGGATATCCGGGGCCACACTTCCCGCAAGTTTCTTCGCTTTAGTTGCACTTGCGCTGCCGCTCCGCGATTCGCTCCAGACGGTCGTAGCCATGCTGTTATTCATGCTGTTAGGAAGCATGGCCCTTGTTGTCATCCAGATCCGATCCTATTCCGTAGCTGGGGTTGTAGGAGAATATCGGAGCGACCGCGCATCCCCTGTCGTGAATTACTGGTTCCTGGCAAGGTCAACAACTGGGTATGGTGCAGCAGTAGGTATCCAGTCGCTGTCAGCGCAGCTGCCCCCCGCTGCGCTCACAATTTCTAGCATCCCGGTCAAGATTGTGGGCGCCACTACGACCATCTTTGTAAACACTCTCCTTCCGAGACTGGTGCATAGGAACTCAACCGATGAGCTTGCCGGACGTCCTCTCCTGCGCTATGCGGTCGTCACTATCAGTCTAGTTTCGGCGATAGCGTGTATTGCGACTTTCTTTCTCGCGGGTCGTTACGTCTTGTTTGTTGTGATCGTGGCAATATGGTTGATTGTCTCGTCCATTTCATCGGTTGTTACTAGGTTCGCTATGCGTTATCGGGAGCCTCGGCAATTGGTAGTCACAGTAGCTGTCCCGATAGGTGTTCTATCGTTGCTATGGCTCACCTCCCTGAGCTCTGGCTTTAGTGTAGGAGCGGTAATCTGCGCCTATGCGCTTGTGGATGGCGTCACAAGCGCCGTTTTGTCACGGTTAATGTCCTACAGATGGGAGCTTTGGCTTTCGAGCATTTTGAGTTTCGCGCTTGGTGGCTTGTGGCTCGCGTCTATTGGACATAGTCAGTTGTTTGCTGTGTGATTCGAGAGATGGCAGGCGATAATGCCTCCGTTCTTTGTTATCTAGCGCAGGAGTCTTCTTAAAGAAAGTGTAGGTATTGTTATGTTGGTACGGGCTAGTAGTCCTCGTTTTGATGGTGTTGTGGGGAGTTTTGGGCTCCGCGCGATTATCGGTGGATGGTGGATTGTGGTTTGCGGAGGTTTGTTTGGAGCCGTTGTAGGATTGGCCGTTTGCATATTACAGAGTCCGGTGTACGAGGCCTCCAGTACGTTATATGTAACATCTGGCTCTGGATCGGATCATGCTTCGGATGCGTACCAGGGGTCCTTGGCTTCCCAGCAGCGAGTGGCGTCATACGCGGATCTAGCCAGATCTGATGCGGTATTGACTAAGGCTATTCAACTCTCTGATCTTGGTTTGAATACCGCTCAGGCGCAACGAATGGTATCGGCAGTAGGGAATCCGGATACAGTTCTACTGGTCGTGACTGCAAGGTCTGGAGATGCCTCTGAATCTATGCGTTTAGCGAATGGAGTCGCTTCTGCCATGTCAGACTATGTGGCTGATTTGGAAACGCCTGCGAGTGGTGGTGCGCCGCTCGCGAAGTTGACCGTGGTCAGCCCAGCTAAGCTGGATCCTGACCCAGTAAGTCCGAGGCCGTCAAAGAATCTAAGCGTAGGTTTGCTAGGTGGGGTGCTATTGGGGTGTTTAGCCGCGGTATTTCGGGCATACCTTGATCGGCGAGTTCGCTCGGTTGAGGATGTGTCGGAGTTGATTCCAGAACCTGTTCTCGGGGCGATTGAGGAATCTGAGGAGATTGCACGTTCGCCCTTGGACTTTGATTCTTCAGGTATAGCTGTCGAACAGTTCCGTCGTCTTCGCATCAATTTGGGATTTATCGATGTCGACAAGCCGATAAGGTCGCTTGTTATTACTAGCGCATCGGAGGGTGAAGGCAAAACCACGGTGGCAGTAAACCTGGCGCTAGCTTTGGCTAGCGCTCAAAAGCGTGTGTTGCTTGTTGACGGCGATTTGAGGCGGCCTGCTATTGCGCGGTTTTTGGGACTTTCTTCCGCAATTGGCTTGACAGGCTTCTTGCGTGGTGACGAAGTTGAGGATCAGATTCAGACGTCGGCCCACATAGGCGTGGATGTGATGGCGAGCGGTCCTGAAGCCCCTAATCCGGCGGAGTTGCTTGGCAGTGATCGGTTGAAATTGTTCATCACTAACGTTGGCCGTACTTACGACTTCGTCGTGGTTGACGCACCTCCGATTGGTCCCGTGGCGGATGCGTTGGTGTTGGGCGAAGTAGTAGACGGCGTATTGCTTGTGTCGAGGGTAGGCGTTGGCACAAAGGCGGGTTTGCGTGCGGCTTCTGCAGAGCTGGCCTCTTCGCCTAGTAACGTTTGTGGAGTGTTGGTGAATGGCGTCGGCAGGTCTACGATTGGATACGGTTATTATGGTAGTTCCGAGTTGGACAGAGATGTACGTGCGCGTGGGTCTTCAGTTTGAGAGTTCCTGGTCAGCCGCAAGTAGCCTTGTGATCTTCGCGTTGGCGATCGCGTTATTGGTAGTCGTGTCATATGTAGCTTATCTTGGTTTCGCTATAATCGTTGAAATAGCCGATTGATGATCAATTATGGAATTTCTTATCTTCTTCAGCCTTCGGTTACCTTGTTCCGTCGCGGTCTGGCGACGGCAACGGTACGCAGCTATTGGCGGTCGCCCGCTGTGCGCGTGCCTGGTTAAATCGACCTCCGTCGAGGCCCAAGTACCTAAATCTTGCGGGTGGGCATCGACGCTCCGTCAGCTCTACATCGTCCGGCGCTGCCGGGCGGCCCTTCGGACGGCCGAGTCATTTCAAGAACGAGGTTGCCGAGGAAGATGATGACTGCCGATACCGAAGATGGGTACTGCTTTCCGCTGAACGACGCACAGAAGTCTCTGCTGTTGAGGCAATCCGCGATGCCAGCCGTTCCGCTGAACGTCGCGAACTACATCTTCATCGAGGGTCGACTAGGGGTTTCACGATTCCTGGATGCAATGCGTGATGAGGTGCGTGCGGGCCGCTCAGCGCAGATCAAGCTGCGGGAAGGTGCTGCCGGAACTACCGGGATGTTCGACCCGACGTTGCACAATTTCGTCGAGCACATCGACCTCCGGAACGAGGAAGATTCCTTCGGCAGTGCGCTGGAGATGATGCGCGAGGACGTCTCCAAGTCTGTCGATCCATTCATCGACAGACTTGCTCGCGGAATCCTGTTTGAACTCAGGAGCACTCGATTCGTGCTCTTCCAACGGACGCACCACATCGTCACCGATGGGCTGGGTGCCGTTAACTACATGATTCGCGGGCTCGCGAGAATTGGTGAGCGCCTCGATGGAGCTCCCGAAGTCAGCGCTCTGCGCATTCCTGACCTGCGCGCACCCGCCCGCGCGGACGCCGAGTACCGCGCCTCAAGCCGCTTCCAGACCGACCGTGACTACTGGTTGGACGTGCTTAATGGAATCGGCGGCGGAACACCGTCCCCGTCGTTGCGCGTCGGGCCGCCGGCGGCGATCAACAGAACGGTGTCGGCCGCGCTCCCCGCAACAACGATGGCCACGTTGCGGCGCGCCGCGAAGGAGCGCACCACCAGATTCCCGGCGCTCATCGCGACCACATTGGCCGCGTACTTTGCGCGCATCACCGACAGCAACGACGTCGTCATTGACCTCGCTGTCGCAGCGAGAACTGTCGCTGCTCTGCGGAACACGCCGCTGCCGACACTGAACTTCGTGCCCGTGCGGACCGGGGTGGGTTCGGCGACGACCGTTGGCGACGCACTGCGCTCTACGCAAAGCGCACTTATGGGCGCACTGCGGCATCAGCGTTACCGGCGCGACGAGATCGTTGCCGACCACGGTGGACCTATCAGCGGCCCCGTCCTCAACATCATGATGTTCGAGCGGAAGATCCAGTTCGGCGAGGTCACCGCCACCTTTCACTCCCTGACCACCGGACCCGTCGACGACTTGTCGCTCAACATCTATCCGGACATCGACGGCGACCCGAGTGTGGACGGTTCGCTCGTCGTCGAACTCGAGGCGAACCCGAATCGGTACGACGACGCCGAGGTCGTCGAGCATCATCGGCAGATCGTCGCGCTCCTGGGGGAGGTGGCTTCGGCTCTCGTTGAGGGCGGGGAGGTGGCTGTCGACGATCTGCCGATGGTGGTGGAGGAGCCGGCTGCGGTGTCGACGCCGGCCCGGCCGCGGGTGTTGACCGAGATCCTCGATAAGACCGTCGAGCGGTTCGGCGATCGGCTCGCGGTCGACGGCGGAGAGTGTGGCGAAGACGCGTTGACGTTCGCCGAACTCGATGAGCGGGCAATGGAGTTCGCCGACGAGTTGCGCGGGTGTGGGGCGCGGCCGGGGGAGACCGTGGCGATCACGCTGCCGCGTGGGGTGGAGCAGGTGATTGCGTGGTGGGCGGTTGCGCGAAGTGGGGCGGGGATTCTGCTTGTTGATCCTTCGTTGATGCGGGTGCGGGTGGAGACGATTCTGCGGGTGGCGGGGCCGGTGTGTGTGGTGTCGGAGGAGGGGGTTGAGTTTGGTGGTGGGGTGCGGGGGTCTCGAGGCTCGGCGCCTGGGGGCGCCTCGCACCTCGACCATCGGATGGAAGGTGTCGGCGGTTGGGGGGATGGTGACCATCGATCGAATAGCGCCGAGCAGCGGGGGGAAGGCGACGATCAAGTCGATCGCGTCGACCATCGGATGGAAGGTGTCGGTGGTCGGGGGGAAGGCGTCGGAGATTGGGCGGGTTCCAGCGGTGGGCTGCGGCGGTCTCGAGGCTCGGCGCCTGGGGGCGCCTCGCACCTCGACCATCGGATGGAAGACGTCGGCGATTGGAGGGGTAATAACCATCGATCAAATAGCACGGACCAGCGGGGGGAAGGGCTCGACCATCGAGGGGAGGGCGTCGGCGATAAGCCGGGGGTGGACGACGTGGCGTATGTGGTGTTCACGTCGGGGACGACGGGGGAACCCAAAGGTATTGCGGTACCGCATCGGGGACTGGCGAACCTGATTCGGGATGCGGAGTCGCTGCTCGACGACGGGAACGGGCCGGGACGGCTGGCGGCGGTCGCGTCACCGGCCTTCGACATCGCGCACTTCGAGATGCTCGCCTGCGCGGGACTCGGCTACACCCTGGTGCCGATCCCGTCGATTGACGCCGGCCTCGGCGCAACACTCGTCGAGAACGCCGTCACCCACCTGTACGCCACCCCGTCGCTCATCGCGCGCATCCCCACCCATCAACTGCCGTGGATGGTCGGCACCATCGGCGAAACTCTACCGCCGGCCGTCGCGAATCAGGTCTCACCACAACGCATCCTGCGCAACACCTACGGGCCGGCCGAGGCCACGCTGTACGCGACGGTCGCCACCCTCGATGCACCGATCCCCACCGACCGACCCACCCCAATCGGCGCCGCCGTCGACGGCATGGCCGCCTACCTCCTCGACCACCGGCTCCGCCCGCAACCGACCGGGATGATGGGCGAAATCTATCTCGCCGGGGCCCAACTCGCACTCGGGTACCTCGGCCGCACCGACCTCACCGCCGCCCGGTTCGTCGCCTGCCCTTGGCAACCCGGCACCCGCATGTACCGCACCGGCGACCTCGCCCGCATCGACCCCACCACCGGGCTCCTCGAATTCCACGGCCGCAACGACGACCAGATCTCCGTCCACGGCGTCCGCATCGAACCTGCCGAAATCGAACGCACCGCAGCCGATGTCGACGGCGTCGACGCAGCGGTCGCCATCGCCGTCCACAGCACACAGGGCACCACCATCGACGTCGCGATCACCGCTGCCACCCGACACCCTGCGGCCGACGCCCCTACCGCCCTAGCCTCGGCCGTGCGCCAGCACCTGTTCGCGACACTGCCGTCGATGATGTGGCCACGCCGCGTAGTCGCCGTCGACGAACTCCCACTCGGCACCACCGGCAAACTCGACCGACGCGCCGTCGCCACCCTCCTCGCGCACATCCCGATCACACCGATCGCCTACGAGCCGCCGACCGACGAGCACGAAACCCTGGTCGCGGCAACGGTGTCCGCCGTACTCGAAGTCGACGAGCCGTCCATGCTCGCCTCCGTGATCGACCTCGGTGGAACGTCACTGTCGGTGATGGAGATCGTCGGACGCCTCGCCACCGCCACCGGCCGCGTCCTCACCATCGCCGACATCACCGCAGCCACCACACTGCGCGACATCGCTGCCCGACTCGCCGCCGCACCGACACACACAGCACCCGCACTCACCCCGCAGACCGCCCGCGACCACTACCGGCCGACGCGCCCCCAGCAAGAACTCTGGCTCGCACACCGCTTGAACCCCGCCGACGCCGCCTACCACCTGCCCGTCCACCTCGAATTCGCGCCCGCGATCACCACGTCCGTCCTCACCGCAGCGCTGACCGACGTCGCCGCCCGACACGAGGCGCTGCGTACCGTCTTCGACCCCGCCGACGACGGAACGGCCACCGCACGAGTCCTTTCCGCCGCGCACCTCGCCGACCACCTACCGGTCACCACCGCATCCCTCGACGAGCCCGGCATCCACGCCGCAGCCACCGCGCCGTTCGACCTCAGCGCCGCCCCCGCCTGGCGGGCCACCATCGACGACTCCGGCGACGCCATCTCGGTGGTCCTCGTCGCCCACCACATCGCCGTCGACGGCACCTCCCTCCCCATCCTCGTCACCGACTTCCTCGCCGCCGTCGACGCCCGCCGCGATGGCCACGCACCCAGCTGGCCCAGTCCGGCAGCCCCGTTCAGCGCGTCGATCACCCCTAATCTCGCCGATACGACTGCGGCGCAGAACTTCTGGCGCACCCACCTCGACGGCGCACCCGACCGATCGGCACTGCCCGAACCCGCACGGCCCGGGCCGGTGAGCTATCAGCAGCGCCACCTCGACACCCCCTCTCGTGAACGGCTCGCGCAGACCGCCGCTGCAGCCGGCGGCACCGTCGCAGCCCTGTTGCGGGTCACGCTGGCCGCGGTACTCGCCCGGGTCACCGGCCTCGACGACGTCGTGCTGTCGGTGCCGACCAGCGGCCGCGCCACCACCGCCGACCTCGGTCGCGTCGGAATGTTCGTGCGCACCCTGCCCCTACGACACACAGACACCCTCGACCAGCGGCTCGGCGAGGCACTTACGCGCACCGACACGATCCTCGCCGAGGCGGTACGTCACGCCGACGCCGCACCCGCCGGCCTCGCCGACGTACTCGTCACCACCGCCGTCACACTCCCGGACGTCACCGACACCACCGGCACCCTGATCCGCACCGTCCGCCCCCTCGACACCGGATTCGCCCAGACCGCACTGCAATTCGCCATCACCGACACCACCGACGGCATCGACATCCGGATGACCGTCGACGAACACCGCGTCGACCCGGCCGGCGCAGCCCTCATCCTCGACACCTTCGCCGACGCCGTCACCCAGCTCGCCGACGCGACCGCCGACACGGTGATCGGGCAGCAGCTACCGCAGGTCGCCGCACCCGAACCCGCCGCGCGACGCACCCCCACCCTCGACCCGATCCGCGCACTCATCCCGCACACCCGCAGCACCCCGCACGCCATCGCCGTGACCGACGCACGCGGCGACCTCACCTACAGCCAACTCGCCGCCCGCGCCCGCACACTCGCAATCACCCTGCTGCGCAGCGGGGTCCGCGACGGCGATCGCGTCGCCCTGCAGATGAACCGATCGTCGGACACGATCATCGCGATGGTCGCCGCCCTGATGGCCGGCGCCGCCTACGTCCCCATCGACCCCGACCACCCGCAGTCACGCATCGACGAACTCCTCGACGCCGCAACCCCCGTCGCGATCATCGGTGACGACCTACACGTCGAAGCCCGCGGTCCCTCGACCAGCGCCGAGCACCGCGCTCCCGGCGAGGCGTACGTCATCTTCACCTCCGGCTCCACCGGAACACCCAAGGGCGTCAGCGTCAGCCGCGACAACCTCGCGACCATGCTCGGCGCCACCCTCGACGCGGTCGGCGCCGGCCCCGCAGACGTGTGGAGCTGGGCGCACTCCTACGCCTTCGACTTCTCCGTGTGGGAGATCTTCGGGGCGCTGGCCTCCGGCGGACGCATCGCCGTGCTCGACCGCACCACCGTCCGCGACCCACGCCTACTCCTCGACGCCCTCGCCACCCACGGCGTCACCATCTTGTCGCAGACTCCCACCGCCTTCGTCCGGCTCACCGACCCCGACATCGTCGGCGACGACGGCGATCTTCCGGCGTTGCGGACCGTCGTCTTCGGCGGCGAAGCCCTCCACCCCACCGCGCTACATGATTGGGGGGCAACCCATTCCGGCACACGCCTGATCAACATGTACGGCATCACCGAGACCACCGTGCATCTCACCGCCGCCGACGTCGACACCACCGACGCCCGCAGCATCATCGGCACACCGCTTGACGGCGTGCACCTCTCGGTCCGCGACGCCCGCGGGCGCCGCGTTCCCGTGGGCGGGCGCGGCGAACTGTACGTTTCCGGGCGGCAGGTCTCCCGTGGCTACCTCAACGCGGCCGCGGCGACCGCCACCCGCTTCGTCGCCGACCCCGAACAGACCGGCGCACGCATGTACCGCACCGGCGACCTCGTGCGCATCCTGCCCGACGGCCGCCTCGCCTACCTCGGCCGCACCGACGACCAGATCCAACTGCGCGGCCACCGCATCGAACCCGCCGAGATCGCCGCCGTCCTGCGCCGACTACCCGGCGTCACCGACGCCCGCGTCCTCGTCGAACCCGGCACCCGCGCCGGCGACGAACGGCTCGTCGCCGCGGTCACCGGCTCTGACGGATTGGACGAGGCCGTCCTCCGCACCGAGTGCGCAGCCCAGCTCCCCGCCTATGCGGTGCCGTCGCACATCGGCGTCGTCGACTCGTGGCCCGTCACCGACACCGGGAAACTCGACCGCGCAACACTCCTCACGGCGATCACCGCAACAGCCTCACCCTTGCGACCACTCACCGACGCCGAACAGCAGGTCGCCGCGGTGATCGCCGAGGTCATCGGCCTCGACGCCGTGGACGCCGACGCCAACTTCTTTGCCCTGGGCGGCAACTCGCTATCGGCGGCACGCCTGGCGGCCAAGCTCAGCGGACCACAATCGTTGGTCACCGTCGGCGACGTGTTCGCCCATCCGACGGTGTCGGCGCTCACCGCGCTGATGGGCCGGCCCGGGGAAGTGGCGGTGGGTGAGCCGCCTACGCTCCCTGGGGCGCAACTCACTGCGGCTCAACTCACTGGGGCGCAACGGGCGCTGTGGATTCTCAATCGCGTCGAACCATCTGCGGCCTATCACCTCGCCGTGCGAATCCGGTTGAGCAGCAGCGCCGGTCGGGGAGTGCTCGAGGCCGCGCTGCGTGACGTCGCCGACCGGCACGAGGCGTTGCGGACGATCTACCCCGAGGTCGACGGGGAGCCTGTGCCACGGGTGCTCTCGACGGACGAGATCACGCCGATCACCGACCTGGATGAGCGCTCGGCAGTGCGCACACCGTTCGACCTGAGCACCGACTGCGGCTGGCGGTCCGTGATCACCGACGACGGCGCCGAGCTGATCCTCGTGGCTCACCACATCGCCGTCGACGGTTGGTCGGCGCCGGTGCTGGTCACCGACTTCCTGCACGCCCTCGACGCCCGGCGCGACGGTTCGGCGCCGCATTGGCCCGAGCCGCAGAAGCGTGCGGCCACGCGACATGTGCCGGCCGAGCTCGACTACTGGACCACGCACCTCGCCGGTGCCCTCACCACACTGGCACTGCCCGAGCCGCCCGACCCGCACCCCACCGGGCTGACCGGCGGGCCGGCTGTGGTGGTGCACTCCACGCTCGACGCGGCCACCGCGGCCGCCCTGGCACAGCGGGCCGCCGACGCCGGGACCACCGTGTACGCGCTGCTCTGGGTGGCGCTCGCCGCCACCCTCGCCGAGGTCACCGGCACCGATGACGCCGTCATCGGCATCCCCGTCGCCGGTCGCGACGACCCGGCCACCCACGGTCTGGTCGGGATGCTCGCACGCACAGTGCCGTTGCGCGCCAAAAGCATTCGATCGTCACCCGTCGACGACGCGCTGGCGCAGGCGCACGCCGCCTTCGCCGCGGGGATGGCGCACGCCGAGGCCGCACCGGTCACCGTGCCACCCGTGCTCCTCGACCACGACGCCGCGCCGCCGGTTCCGCCGGGCATCGCCGAGTACCAGGCACTGCCCACCGGGCAGGCGCGCACCGCACTGGAGGTCACCGTCCGCGACACCGGCACCGGCATGACCGTCGCGCTGTCGGTGGCCGAGCACCACGTCGACTCCGCGGCCGGACCTGTTCTGCTGCAACGGTTCCTTTCGGTGCTGCGAAGGTTGGCCACGGCGACGGATGTTCGCGTCGACGATCTGTTGCCTGCCGCCGAGCCGATCGCGTCGCCTGCCCGCACGGCCGAACCCGCCGATGTGCTCGACCTCCTGCGAGATGTGGGCGCACGTCACCCGGAGACGATTGCCGTTGCGGGCGAGCACGGTTCGCTGACGTATGCGGAGCTGCTGGCGCGGGCGAGTGCGTATGCCGCGGATCTCGCGGTCAGCGGGGTGGGGGCTGGTGATCGGGTGCCGTTGACGCTGCCGCCGTCGGTGGATGCGGTCGTCGCGATGGTCGGCGTGCTGATGGCCGACGCGGTGGTCGTGCCGATCGACCCGGCCGCACCGCAGGAGCGGGTCGCGGCGATGCTCGCCCGGTGCGAGACGGCGACGGCCCCAGGCGATGCGTACGTCATGCACACCTCCGGATCGACGGGAACACCCAAGGGTGTCATCGCCACCCGCGCCGGACTGGCCGCCATGCTCGCCGCCTCCCGCGACCTCATCGACCCCCGACCGGGCGACGTGTGGGCGTGCACCCATGCCCCCACCTTCGATGTGTCGGTGTGGGAGATCTTCGGGGCGCTCACCTCGGGTGGCACCGTCGCTATCGTGCGCCGCGACGACGTCGTCGACGTGGAGCGCTTCGTCGACGCCCTCGACCACCACGGCGTCACCATCCTCGCCCACACGCCCACGTCGTTCGTCCGGCTCACCGACCCGACACTCGGCAGACACCGGCTCCGTACGCTGCGGTGCCTGGTGCTCGGCGGCGAAGCCTTCGACCCGACCGCACTGCAGCAGTGGGCACACCGGCATCCCGACGTCCGGCTCGTCACCATGTACGGGCCCACCGAGACCACCGTCCAGGTGACCGGCGGCGACATCGACGTCGATGACCACCGACCCCTCATCGGCCGACCACTCGCCGGCGTCGGCGCGGACGTGCTCGACGCGCACGGCCGCCCGGTCCCGATCGGCGGACGCGGCGAGTTGTACCTCACCGGAACACAACTCGCCCGCGGATACATCGACCCCGCCGAAACCGCGGCACGCTTCGTCGCCGCACCCGACGGCACACGCCGATACCGCACCGGCGACCTGGTGCGCCGCCTGCCCGACGGCCGACTGGCCTACCTCGGCCGCACCGACGACCAGGTTCAGATCCGCGGATACCGCGTCGAACCCGCCGCCGTCGTGTCGGTCCTCCGATCCGTGCCCGGGGTGGTCGACGCGCGGGTCGTCGTCGACTCGGGTGCACAGCGAGGCGACGAGCGGCTCGTCGGATTCGTGATCGGCGGCACCGACGAGACGACACTCCTGGATGACTGTGCCGCAGCACTTCCCGCACATCAGATGCCCGCGCGGATCGGATTCGTCGACCGGTGGCCGCTGACCGCACACGGCAAACTCGATCGAGAAGCGTTGCTGCGCGGCCTCACTGCGCCCGACGTGCGTGAGCCGGGTGACCTGACCGATCGCGAACAGGTGATCGCCGACGCGATGGCCGCCACCCTCGGCGATGCACCATCCATCACCGCCGACACCAACTTCTTTGCCGTGGGCGGCAACTCGCTGTCGGCGGCGCGCCTGGCCAGCCGGTTGACCCAATCGGGGCTCGCGATCTCGGTGACCGACGTCTTCGCCGCTCCCACCGTCCGGGATCTGGCCGCGCTGGATGCCGTGGTGACGGACGGCGTTCCCGATCTGGATGGTGTTTGGCCCCAGCCCGATCGGCTTCCGCTGGCGCCCGAACAAGAAGACCTGTGGCTGCGGTGGCGCGCCGAACCCGACCGCACCGGATACCTCATGACCATGGCAATCCCGGTCGCCGAGATCTGGGACGGCAGCGTCGACGACTTGCGCGGCGCACTCACCTCCGTCGCCCTGACCTACGACGCGCTGCGCATCAGCTTCCCGATCGCCGACGACGGCACGCCCTACCAGGAGCGCTGGACCGACGAAGGCGTCCGCGCCCATCTGGGTGCTCTCGGGGTCACCGAGGTCGCCGACGTCCGGGAGGCGCTCGCCGCGCTGGCCGAGCCGATCGACCTGACGACCAGCCTCCCGTGGCGCCTCGCCCTCGCTGAACACGACCGCGTTGCATGGGTTCTCGTCGCCGTCCACCACATCGTCGCCGATGGCGAAACGCTGCCGATCCTGCGGTCAGCACTCGGCCGAACCGTCCCTCCCGCCGTCGACTACCGGCGCTACACCCAGTGGCGCCTCGACACCCTCGCCGCCCGCCGAGCCGAACTCACCGCCTACTGGACGTCGGTGTTCACCGAACCCGTTGCCACGCTGCAACTCCCCGAGATCGACCTCGATGCACCGGCCGGCGGCCGTCCCCGACACAGCGCGGTGGCGCTCTCCGTAGAGACCACCGCGCAACTCGACGCGCTCGCCGCCGATGCGCGCAGCACCCCATTCATCGTGCTGCACACCGTCCTCGCGATGATCCTCGCCCGACAGTCCGGCAGCGACGTCGTCACCATCGGCACCGCACTGTCCGGACGAGTCGACCCGCGCCTGGCCGACGTCCCCGGACTCTTCGCCCGCGCCGTCCCGCTGCACACCCGCGTCGACCTCGACCTCCCCTTCACCGACCTCCTCGCCAGGGTTACCGCCACCGACGTCGGCGCGCTCGCCCACGCCGACCTGCCGCTGTCGGCGATCGGCCGCATCGCCGACCCCGACCGCGACCGCGCCGGTCGCCCACTTTTCGACGTCGTCCTCGGCGCCGTCCCCGACGACGTCGCGTCGCGCTACTCCGGCGCCACCGCACCACTGTTCGGCATCGACGTGATGAGCCACCGCCGCGATGGACGAGCACACCTCGACCTCACCTGCGGGGAACGCGTCACCGACCAACCTCGACTCGACGCTCTCGCCTCGCTCCTCGGGTCGGTGCTCGAACAGGCTGTGGCACAACCTGAACGGACCGTGGCTGACCTCCTCGGCGGACCGGCAGTGCGACGTGTGGAGCCACCACCGCCGGAGACGCTGGCCGAGCCGCTCGACGCGCAGCTCGCCACACCGTCGGCGATCGCCATCGACGACGCCGCGCACCGCATCCCCGGATGCGGTGCCGCGCTGCGTTACGGCGACGTCGACCGCCTCGCCGACGCGCTCGCGTGGCGGCTGCGCGAGCAGGGGATCGGACCGGGTCAGGTGGTGGCGTGTCACCTGCCGCGGTCGGTGTTCGGGGTGGTGGCGACCGTGGCGATCGCCCGCACCGGCGCGGTCTTCGTCGCCGTCGACCCCGCCGACCCCGCAACCCGACGCCGCGACATCCTCGACCGTGCCCGTGCTGCCGTGGTTCTCACGCTCGTCGCCGACGAGGTGCCGGACGTGGCTGCGGTGCCGGTGATCGCTGTCGACAATCCGTACCTGTACCCGGCCGAACGGCGACGATTCACCCGCGCCGACCGGGTGCGCCCGCTGCACGTCGATGACGCCGCCTACCTCACCTTCACCTCGGGGACCACGGGCCGGCCCAAGGGCGTTGTCGTCACCCATCGCGGACTCGCCGGCTGGGCCCGCGACACCGTCCGACGCCTCGAGCTGACGTCCCTCGATCGCGTAATGCACACGTACGCCGTCGGTTTCGACGCGCACCTGATGGGCATCGTGCCCGTTCTCGCCGCAGGCGCCTGCGTCGTGATCTGCCCGCCGGAGGTGATCGGCGGCGACGACCTCGCCGACCACATCGCCGACACCGAAACCACCGTGCTGCTGACGACGCCGTCGGTGCTGTCGACGATCAGCCCCGCGCAGGTGCCGGAGGTCCGGCACGTCGCGGTCGGTGGGGAAGCGCTGAGCGCCCGGCTGGCCGGAACGTGGATGGCGCACGGGCACACCGTCAGCAACGAGTACGGGCCCACCGAGACGACGGTCGCCGTCACCAGCGCGCGGTGCCGCCCCGACGGCCCGATCACCATCGGCGCCACCATGCCCGGAGTCGACGCCGTCATCCTCGACGACGCGTTGCGGCCGGTACCCGACTACACGATCGGCGAACTGTACATCGGCGGAAGCGCCCTGGCGCGAGGCTATCTCGACGATCCGGCCGGCACGGCGGCCGCCTTCGTTGCCGGCCCCGACGGGACGCGGATGTACCGCACCGGCGACCTCGTCCACCGCCGCGCCGACGGCGACCTCGTCATCCACGGACGTCGCGACGATCAGCTGAAGGTGCGCGGCATCCGGATCGAACCGGCGGAGGTGGAGGCCGCGCTCGCCGGTCTTGCGGATGTGAGCGAAGCGGTCGTCGCCGCCCGTCGCACTCCAGCCGGTGAGCGGGTGCTCGCCGCATGGGTCATTCCGGCACCCGGTTCCCCCGTGGACAGTGCGAGCCTGCGGGAACAGGTGCGTACGGTGTTGCCGCGCAGCGTGGTTCCCGCGTCGATCACACTCGTCGATCGGCTGCCACTCGGCCCGACCGGCAAGGTCGACCGCAGCCGCCTGCCCGCCCCGGACCTCGCCGGTGATGTCGCGGAGATTGTCGCCCCACGCACCGAGCTGGAGCGGATGGTGGCGGTCGTGTACGGCGAGGTCCTCGGCGTCGACGAGGTGCACGCGCACGCCGACTTCTTTGCCCTCGGCGGTACGTCGTTGTCGGCGACACAGGTCGCCTCACGGCTCTCCGAACGCCTCGGCGCCGACGTCGCGGTCCGCACTCTGTTCGACGCCCGGACCGTCGCCGCCCTCGCCGCGGCGATCCCGGCGGCCTCCGATGCGCCGGTCGCTGTGCCGCGCCACCTGCCCCGACCGGAGCGGCTGCCGCTGGCATACCCGCAGCGGCGCATCTGGATTCAACACCTCCGTGCCCCGTCGTCGACGGCGTACCACGTGCCGTTGGTGGTGCGGCTGACCGGAGCCGTCGACGTCGACCGGCTCGCCAAGGCGATGGTCGCGGTACTCGGCCGCCACGAGAGCCTGCGGACCGTCATCGACGACGGACCGTGGCAGCGACTTGCCAACAGCGCCGACGTCCGCATCGTCCGGGTGAACGACGATGTGGGCGCGGCCATTCGGGACGAGATCACGCGACCCTTCGACCTGGAAATCGAGATCGGTGTTCGCGCAGTCCTGTTCGAGAGCGCCGACCACATCGTTGTGGCCGTGACCGCACACCACATCGCGCTCGACGGCTGGTCGGTGCGACTGCTCCTCGGTGAGCTCGCCCAGGCCTACACCGGCACCGAGTTGGCTCCGCCCGCACTCACCTACGGCGACTACACTCAGTGGCACCTCGCGCTGCTCGGCGACCCGGACGATCCGTCGAGCCGCTACTCCCGCGAGATCCGGCACTGGCAAGAGACATTGGCCGGTGTCGTCCCGTTCCGCGCGCCCGGTGTCGGTGGGGACGTCGGAGCGGGCGGCCGTATCACCCACGGCCTCGACGTCGAGGTCACCACCGCGATCACCGCTGCGGCACAACGGGAATCGGCAACCCTGTTCCAAGCGGCTCATGCCGCGCTGGCGTCGGTTCTCGGTCGCTGGGCACGACGCGATGATGTGGTCATCGCGATGCCCGTGCACGGGCGGTCGGCACCGCAGTGGGAGTCGGTGGTCGGGATGTTTGTCAACACCGTCGCCCTGCGGACCCGGATCGACGCCACCACGTCGATGCGGTCGGCGGTGCGGCAGGCGCGCGACGTCGCGCTCGACGCCCTCGATCACGCCGAGGTGCCCTACGAGGCGGTGGCCGCAGCAGTCCGGCCCGGTGCCCGCGACGGTATCGACCCGCTCACCTCGATCCTGCTCGTCGGCCAGGACGTGGTACCCGCGCTCGACGGACCCGTCGTGCTCGCCGACGGGGTGCGCGCGGAGCCCGTGCCGCTCGATGGAGATGCGGTGGCCGCGAAACTCGACGCCGAGCTGGTGATCACCGTCGTCGATGGGCACCTCGAGGTGACCGCGGTGTATTCACCGCGGGTACCGGCCGAGGTGGCCGATGCGCTGCTCGCCGACGTGTGCGCGGCACTCGCGGCGATGGCCGACGACCTCGGCCGACCGTTCCCCGAGCTGATGGCGCTACCGGCCGGGGTGGTGGCGGGGGTGGTGGCCGAGGAGGTGACGCCGCGGCCTATTGCTGCTGTCGGCGAGGCGAACTCGCTTGATGTGGATACGGTGCGGATGGTGATGGCCGACATCCTCGGCGTCGACGACGTCGCGGCCGACGCGGACTTCTTCACGCTCGGCGGGACGTCGTTGTCGGCGACGCAGGTGTCGTCGAGGTTGGGACGGGACCTGGGGGTGCGGGTACCGACCGCCCTCGTCTTCGACCATCCGACGCCGCGCGCCCTGGCGAGCGCTGTCGCGGGTGTGGTGAGCGCTGTCGGCGGTGAGGTGGGCGCTGTCGGCGGTGGGGAGGGTGCTGTCGGTGGGGAGTGGGTGCCGCTGGCGCCGACGCAACGACGACTGTGGACCGCGGCGTCCATGGCCGAGGCCGCACCCCTCTACGCGGTGCCCGTCGTGGTGCCGGTACCCGACGGCGTGTCCGTCGAGCAGGCGGCCGACGCTCTGCGCGCCGTGATCGCCCGCCACCAGGCCTTGCGTCTGGCCTACGGCGACACGGGGAGTGGCCCGCGCCAGCGGGTCGTCGAGGGCTGGTCACCGGACGTCGAGATCCTCGCCGCCGAGTCGTTGGACGATAATGTGCTGACCGGTTTGCTGCACCTCCCGCCTGCCAACTCCGCCGGCCAACCGCCGGTGCGAGCGCTCATCGTCAGCGTGCTCACGGACACCGGCGAGCGTCCACTCGCGATGGGCATCCTCGCCCACCACATCAGCATCGACGGCGAATCCGCGGCCATGATCGCCGCCGACCTCACCGCCGCAGTGATGGGCACCCCGCTCGGTCCGTCGACGGGTGATTTTCTCGGTGCCGCAGCAGAACTCGACGCGCGAGAACGTACCGAACGCGCTCACCTGCTGGAGTTCTGGGAGCAAGCGCTCGACGGATACGCCGACGACCTCGGCCTCGTCGAACACCGACCCGTCGTGCGTGACCTCTCGACGGCAACCGTGCGTCGCACCCTCACCCGCCAGCTCACCGACAAGATCCGCAGCACCGCACGCGCCCACCACGCCTCCGAGTTCCACATCCTGCACGCGGCAACAGCATTCGCGCTGAGCGTGCAGGCCGGCGCCGACGACATCGCCATGGCCACCCCCGTCTCGCTGCGCGGCGACGACCGGTGGCGGTCGGTGGTCGGCATGCTCGTGTCGACCGTGGTGGTGCGCACCCGGATCGGGGCCGTCGGCACCGTCGAGGAACTCATCAACATGGTGCGCGACGACGACCTCGCGGCCACCGACCATGCCCTCGTCGCCTTCGACGACGTCGTCGACCATCTCGGTGTCACCCGCGTCGTCGGCCGACATCCCCTGGTGCAGATCATGTTCTCGGTGGTCGACGGAGCCATGGCGTCGGGCTCAGCGGCAGCCGCCGGCACCGTGCCCGGCATCGACGAGTTCAGCCCGAGAAGCGAATTCGATCTGCAGGTGATCATCACACTCGACCCCGAGGGACACCGCATCGACGTGATCTATGCGCGACAACTGTTCTCGGAGGCTCAGATCAACACGATCGTCCGGAGAATCGGCACCGCACTGCAGATCGTCACCGGCGACGGAACACAGCGCCTCGACCCCACCCGTCTGCTGAGCCGGCGCGAGTCGGAGTTCATCCTCGAGCATGCGGGCGCCACCCCCGACAGCGTCGAACCGCCACTGCTGCACGACATTCTCGACGCGGCCGTGCGTCGGCATGCGAACGTGATGGCCGTCGGCGACGGTGTACGGCATCTCACCTTTGCCGAGCTCGACGCCTGGGTCTCGGTGACCGTCCGCAGCTTCGCCGACCGCGGTGTGCGCGTGGGAGATCGGGTCGGGCTGCTCATCGACCGATCCGTCGAATGGGTGGTGGCGTGGTGGGCGGTGAGCCGGCTCGGGGCGGTGATCGTGGCCGTCGACGTCGATCATCCGGCCGCCCGCATCGAGAAGACCCTCGCGCTTGCGCAGGCCCGACCGGTGACCCGTCACGATATTCCACCCCAGCCTCACGGTCCGGTTACACCTGTTCCAGCACAACGTGTCTCACCCGATGCGCTCGCCTACATCATCACCACCTCCGGCACCACGGGCACCCCCAGCGCGGTCGCGGTCACCCATCGTGGGCTGCACCGCTGCACCCGGGTGAGTGGCATCTCGGTGTTGGACCGGGTCGCGTTCACCACCGGCCCGGCGTTCGACGCGTCGATCATGGCGATCCTGTCGGCGGTCGGAGCGGGTGCGGCACTGGTGGTTGCGCCGTCGACGGTGCGCGCCGGCACCGAGCTGACCGGGTGGTTACGCGATGTCGGCGCCACCGTGATGCTCGGGACGCCGTCGGTGATGCAAACCGTCGACCCCGCGGCGTTGCCGTCGATGCGTCGCGTGTTCATCGGGGGAGAAGCGTTGCCGCGCACGCTTGCCGACCAGTGGTCGGCGCACACCGAGGTCGACAACGTCTACGGCCCCACCGAAGCGACCGTCTGGGTGACCGGCGCCCCCTATCGTTCCGACGAACCGAATCGGATCGGATACCCGCTGCCCGGCATCGGAACCATCATTCTGGACCGGCGCTTGCGACCGGTTGCACCCGGTGTGATCGGCGAACTGTACTTTGCCGGAACCGGATTGGCGCGCGGATATTTTGGTGATCCCGGCAAGACCGCCGTACGGTTCGTCGCCGGCCCGGGTGGCGAACGGCTCTATCGCACCGGTGATCTCGTGCGTTGGGACCGGCGCGGCGGTGGCCTGATCTATGTGGGGCGCGTCGACCGGCAGATCAAGATCCGCGGGCAACGCGTCGAACCCGCCGAGATCGACGCCGTGCTCTTGGGATCGGGGGCGGCGCAGGCGGCGACCGTCGTCCGGCCGGGTCCGGCGGGTGCCGCCCTGATCTCGTACGTTGTCGGTGACGCGGCCGACGTCGAGCGGATGCGCCGCGCGGTCGTCCGCATGCTCCCGCGGCACATGGTGCCCGCGCAGATCATCGCCGTCGACTCGCTCCCGCACACCAGCGCGGGCAAACTCGACGACGCGGCGCTCCCCTCGCCGCAGTGGACCCGATCCGGTCGAGCACCGGCCACCGCCCACGATCACGCGGTGTGCGCGGCGTTCGAGTTCGTCCTCGGGGTGCCGGTCGGCATGGACGACGACTTCTTCGACGCCGGTGGAAACTCGTTGGCGCTGATTGCGTTACGTGACGAGATCGAGCACCGTACCGGGTTGCGGATGTCGGTTGCCGAGTTGTTCGCGCACGCGACCCCCGCCGGCGTTGTCGCCGGCGGTGACCGGCTTCTGGAGCACCGGGTGGTGGAGTTGTCGGGGGAGCGCGCGGCGCGCAAGGCCATGGTGGGGGAGAGCGCGCCGCTGTGGGTGGTGCACACCGTGACGGGCATCGTCACCGACTACGCCACGCTGGCCCACGCGATGCCGCATCGTCGCGTGCTCGGCGTCCAGCTGCCCGAGCTCCTCGACACCGCGCACGCGATGCCGGAGTCGTTGGCCGCCATCGCGGCACGTCACGTGACCGCGATCCGCGAGCGTCAACCCGACGGTCCGTATCGACTGATCGGGTGGTCGTACGGTGGGGTGCTCGCCCACGAGATCGCCCGGCAGATCGTCGAGAGTGGCGGAGAGATCGCGCTGCTGGTGCTTCTCGACCCGCGGACCCCGGCCGAACTCGTCGCCGCCGAACTCGAGGGCGTCGCCGACGACGATGCGGCCCGGCTCGACGAGCTGCTGCAACCACTCGCCGCCGCCGACCCCGACCTGGCGGCCACCGTCACCCACCGCATCGGGATGGTCGTCGACGGGTTGCGCCGACATCAGCCGTCGTCGGTGACCGCAGGTAGGGTCCTGTATCTGGCGTCGAACGACGGCGGCATGGATGTGGACGTGAAGAGGCAGGCGGGGGCGCCGTATCTCGACGGTGACGTCGAGGTGATAGAGACCGGCCGTGCGCACGCCGACCTCGGCGGGCCGGCGTCGATGCGGCAGATCGCGAAACTAGTCGAGGAGCATTGGTGAGCGAAGGACAGAGCAGTCCGGGAGACCGGCCCCAATCGATTCTGTTCGTGTGCACGGGCAACATCTGTCGGTCGCCGATCGCCGAGCGCATTCTGCGGACACTTGCCGATACCGCCGGGGTGTCGGTGACGGTGACCAGCGCCGGTGTCGGCGCGCAGAACGGCGCGCCGATGCATCCGCTGTCGGTGGAGGTGCTCGACGAACACGGCTACGACGCAGCCGGATTCGAGGCCCACTACCTCCGGCCGCAGATCCTCGACGGCGCCGACCTGGTGCTGACGATGACCCGCGAACACCGCGCCGCATGCCAGCGGACGACACCCGCGCGGTGGAAGCGGATGTTCACGCTCAACGAGTTCGTCGAGTTGGTCGGAGAACTTGACGGTGCCGGCCTGTCGACGGTGATCGACTCGCGAGCACGGATCGACACCAATGCCGAGCGCCTCGACATCGTCGACCCGATGGGGCAGCCGAAGGAGGCGTTCGAGCGGGTATTCGCCGAGATCGAACCGCGGGTGCTCGACGTGGCGTCGTGGTTGGCCGGCGGTGCGGCTGTGGACCTGCCCGGTGGTCGTGTGCCGGAGCCGGTACCCGTCGAGCCCGTGGTCGACGACCGTCCGCCGCCGGAGGACCCGGGGTCGGCGTCGTCGGGTGACGAGACGCCGCGCGCCCGGTGGTGGCGGAATCGGTGGCTGTGGATCGTCCTCGGTGTGGTCATCGCTGTGGTGGTGATCGGTGTTGCGTGGCTTGCCTATTCGGCGTTCGCGGCGAAGGGGGAGTTGGAGTCGGCGCGCACCGATGCGCAACGCGCGCGCGCCGCGATCCTCGACGGCGACCAGAAGACGGCCAAGCAGGCCGCGCAGTCGGCCGCCGACGAGGCGGGTAGTGCCGCAGACCGCACCGACGGGGTGGTGTGGTCGGCGGCCGCGGCCATCCCGTGGCTCGGCAAACCACTCGACTCGGTGACCCAGATCAGTTCCGCGGTCTCGGACTACGCCTCGCAGGTACTGGTGCCGTCGGCGGATCTGTCGTCGGTGCTCTCGCCGTCCCAGCTGCGCCGCGGCGACACCATCTCCACCGCCCCGCTGCGGCAAGCGCAACCACAGCTCGCGGCGATCGCGGAGAAGTCCGACGCGATCGCCACACGCGCCGCCGGAATCGATCCCAGCTGGTCGGGCACCGTCGCCGACGCCCGCAACCAGCTCGTCGACCTGCTCGACCGGGCCAACACCACCGTGCAGGGCACCGATGTTGCTGCGCAACTGGTTCCGTCGATGCTCAGCGCCGACGGGCCGCGCAACTACATCCTCGCCCTGCAGACGCCGTCGGAGTCTCGGGGGACCGGTGGCCTCGTCGGCGGGTTCGCGATCATCAACGCCGCCGACGGCCGGGTGACCGCGCCGACGTTGGGTGCCAACTCGGACTTCCGTAATCCGACGCGTCCGCAGATCGATCTGGGGCAGGAGTACGACTGGCTGTTCGACTCGTTCAAGCCCTACACCGACTTCCGCAACTCCAATCTGAGCCCGAACTTTCCCGACGCCGCCCGGATCTGGATCGCCAACTGGAAGTCGCAGACCGGTCAGCAACTCGACGGTGCCGTCGCGCTCGACCCGATCGCGATGAGCTACGTCCTGAAGGTGACCGGGCCGGTCACGCTGCCGAGCGGGGAGAAGATCACCGCCGACAACATCGTCCCGATCACCCTGTCGACGGCGTATCAACGCTTCGCCGACAACAATGATGCGCGAAAAGCGTATCTGCAGAGCATCTCCCGGGCCGTCGTCGGCCAGATCTCCGGTTTCCGCGGCGACACCGGTGCGCTCCTCGAAGCGCTGGGTCGTGGAGTGCACGAGCGACGGATCATGGTCTACAGCGCCGATCCCGCCGAGCAGAAGATCCTGGAGTCCACCGACCTCGGACACCAGATCCCCGACACATCGGCACCGTATCTGCAGGTCGCGCTGTCCAACGCTGCCGGTAACAAGCTCGACTACTACCTGCGCCGGGAGATCTCCTATCAGGCAGCCGGATGCGGCGGGGACTCGCGGAAGAGCACGGTGACCGTCACGCTCACCAATACCCTCGACAACCTGTCTCTGCCCGACTACGTCGTCGCACCCAACGGCACCAACCTATCGGTGGCCCGCGGAACGAACCTGGTCAACGTCGCGATGCTGACCACCAAGGGCGCGACCGTCACCTCGCTGACCGTCGACGGCGTCGGCCCGCTCTACACCAACGAAACCCTCAACGGCCGCCCCTACGTCTCGACTCTGGTGCGCGTGCCGCCCGGTCAGAAGGTCACCGTCACCATGGACCTCGAGGAGCCGACGTCGGCGCACGGCCCCGCCGACGTCCCCATCCAGCCCCTCGTCGACACCCCGCAGGTAAAGGTGGATGTGCCGGCCTGCCGGTGATCGGCCCCGGCCCTTTCCCTGTGGTCCTTCACCCGGTCGCCCTTGCCCCGAGTCCTTCACCCGGTGGCCCTTTCCTCGGTCGTCGAGGTGTGACGAGCCGCTAGGCGAGGAGCCTCGAGACGTGGTGACCCGGTGCTGGGTGTCGGCCCGGTGTGAATATAACTTCCACGGAATCGGCTCGAAAACCCTGTTTTTCGGGGGCGGTGGTCCGCTGTGGTGGAAGTTGTATTCGTAGTCGGGTGGTTCCAGCGTCGGCGTGCGGTGGTCTCGAGACGCGTCGTGCTCGCTGCGCTCGCTCGGCGCTCCTCGACCATCGGAGGGGGATCGCGCTCGGTGGCATCGAAGGGTGGCGCTCCTCGACCAGCGGGAAAAGGGGGGCGCGCTCGGTGGCATCGAAGGGTGGCGCTCCTCGACCAGCGGGAAAAGGGGAGCGCGCTCGGCGGCGTCGAAGGGCGGCGCTTTTCGACCAGCGGGAGGAGGGCCACGCTCTGGCGGTCCATGGGGCAGAGGGAAGCGGCTCGATGATCGGACGAGCTCAGCAGGAATGCATTCTTGGCGACATTCTTTGATGTGTCCTGGCCATTCATGCGCGGGATTCCTCGGCATTCTTTGCGTCGCCTGGAATCGCGGAACGGCGGATTCACAAGAATCGAGAATTCAATCTCGCAAAGCCGGCATTCGGGATCTGGGTGAAATGACACCGAAACCTCGTCTCAGCTGCTGGTTTACATACTGGAAATACAAGAAACGGCATACATGAAAGCACTGTGAAGACCGTCACACTCGCTGGGATCAAGCAATCTGGACTCTGGTCCGCAACGCTGTGACCAGACAGGATGTCCAGCCTGGGAGCGCTGGTCATGGTCCTGCTGCCGATCGGCGAGCGGGCATTTGTTGAGCAAAGCGAAGAATCTCCGTTAATCGCGTTCCGTGTGGCTGTCAAACGGTGGAGAAGTCACAAAAGAATTCCAATCCGGCGTTGTGGTCCGGGTAAACGGGGGTTAATGTTGACCCGTGCTAAAGATCAATGGGAGCTTGTCAACTGTCCCGCATTGATTGATTCACGTGAACATGGCCGAAGAGTGGTTCGGGGCGGTCATGGGCCCGCGCAAGCAACGTGCGGGCTGGCTCGGCGAAGAGGCCGGGCCGCGAGGAGGCCGGCGGTGGCGGTGACGCGACCGTTCGGCCGACATCGCCCCACCGAGATCTGATCGTGGGAGGTGTGGTGAGTCCGTCAGGGCAAGCATCGGCGCTGAACGTGTGGAGTTCAGACGCAACACAAGACAGCAATCCCGACATCGGCGCACGTCGTAGTCGCCCCCAATGGAGCAAGAAGTACCTGGCCCGGCTGGCCATCTCCGACGCGGTCATCGTGATCGCCGCGGTCGCCGTCGCGCACCTTCTCCGGTTCGGTACCGGCAACCCGTTCGGCCAGCGCGGACAGGTCGAGATCCCGGCCACCAGCGTGGCCCTCATCTTGATCATCTTGTGGCTCATAGCTTTACGTGCCAACCACGCGCTGGATCGTCGCGTCGTCGGGTCCGGCCCGCAGGAATACAGCCGCGTGGCCACGGCCTGCTTCGCCGTCTTCGGCGCACTGGCGATCGTCGACCAGATCTTCCGGCTGCAGATCGCCCGCGGCTTCCTGCTGCTGGCGCTGCCGCTGGGCACCGTCGCCTTGCTCGTGTCGCGATATCTGTGGCGCCGCAACCTGTCTCGTCAACGCCGCAACCGGCTGAACATGGAGAAGCTCCTGGTCGTCGGCAGCCGCGACACCGCGACATCGCTCGTGCACCGGCTCACCCACACACCCCAGCTCGGGTACGACGTCGTGGGGGTGTGCCTCCCGCGCACCGTCGCGCCGCTGCCCCCACACATCGAGGTGGGGGAGCATGCGATCCCGGTCCACGGTGACCTCGACGACGTGTTGGCGGCCGTCGACTCCGCCGACGCATCGGTGGTGGCGGTCAGCTCGGCCGAGGTCCTCGGCCCCGACGCCATGCAGGAACTGTCCTGGGGTCTGGAGCGCGTCGACGTCGACATGCTCGTCGCCCCCGGCGTCGCCGACGTCGCAGGCCCCCGACTCACGGTGCGCCCGGTTGCCGGACTTCCATTGCTGCACATCGACAAACCCCGCTACGAAGGCGCCAACCGATTCCGCAAGGCGCTCGTCGACAGGGTGGGTGCTGCGGTATTGATCCTGGCCCTGGCGCCGGCGATGTGCCTGGTTGCGCTGGCGATCGTCCTCGACACCGGCGCCCCGATCTTCTACCGGGCCACCCGCATCGGGGTGAACAATGCGCCGTTCCAGATGTGGAAGTTCCGGTCGATGGTGGTCGACGCCGACCGCGTCAAAGCCGATCTCCGCGCCCGCAGCGAAGGCAACGGCGTCCTGTTCAAGATGCGTGACGACCCGCGAATCACCAGGGTCGGCAAGATCATCCGTCGCTACAGCCTCGACGAACTGCCCCAGCTGTTCAACGTCGTCGGCGGCACGATGAGCCTGGTCGGCCCGCGCCCACCGCTGCCCGACGAGGTCGAGCAGTACGACGGGCGGATCGCACGACGCATGCTGGTCAAACCCGGGATGACCGGGCTCTGGCAGGTGTCGGGCCGCTCCGATCTGTCCTGGGAGGACTCGATCCGCCTCGACCTCTCCTACGTCGAGAACTGGTCGATCATGCAAGACGTGCTGATCCTGTGGCGCACCGTCCGGGCGGTCTTCGACAAGACCGGCGCCTACTGATCACCCCCCAACCTGGACGCCCCAAGACCCCGGACGGCGCCGTCGGGTGCTGAGTAACCCCACCCCCGCGAGTACCCGCCGACGCCGTCCGGTCCATTCCCACCCCCAGTAGACACACCACCGCCAGACACATCACCGACATCCAGACCGACGCTTCGAGAAACGAGAACCCGATGTCGTACCCCACCCACACGCCTCGAATCCTGCACACCACCAACGTCTATGACGGCGGCATCAGCCGGGCCGTGGAGAAGATCGTCTCGCTGACCCCGCAATACGAGCATCATCTGCTGGCCGCGGGCGGATCGGTCGGCTCCGGCGCCGCCGAGTTCGCGTCGGTCACCGAACTCTCCCGAGACCCGTTGCGCGCCATCGGCGACCTGCGCACCCGGGCCCATCAACTGCAACCCGATCTGGTGCATGCGCACTCCAGCTGGGCCGGATTCTTCTGTCGCGCCGCAGCCCTGCCGGTGCACACGATCTACCAGCCACACTGCTTCGTGCTGCAGGACCCGCAACGCGCCGGCTGGAAACAAGGCGTGTTCCGCGCCGCTGAGCAACTGCTGAGCCTGCGCAAACACACCATGGTGGTGCTGACTCCCGAGGAGGAGTCGGTGGCGCGCAGCATGATCGGCGTCCGCCTCGGCCGCGCCCAGGTGGTGCGTGTACCCAACGCGGCGCACCGCGAACCCGCCGACCCGCTGCGCACCGCGACACAGCCGTGGCATGAGCGGGCCCGGGTCGCGATGATCGGCCGGATCTGCCCGCAGAAGGACCCGCGGTTCTTCGCCCAGCTCGCCAAGGCACTACAGCGCAAACACGAGGACGCCGAGCTCATCTGGATCGGAGACGGCGACCCCGACGCCAGGCGACTGCTCGAACACAACGGGGTGACGGTGACCGGCTGGGTCGGCGACGACGAACTCGACGCGCTGCTCCGATCGATCGACGTCTACGTGCACAGCGCACTGTACGAAGGGTTTCCGCTGTCGGTCCTCGACGCCGCGAGCTACCGCATCCCCACCGTGGTCCGCGACATCCCCTGCTTCGACGGCACCCCACTGGTCTGCGAATCGACGGTCACCGAGGTGGCCGATCAGATCCACCACATCGTCGCCGACGACGACTACCACGACGAGGTCGTCGACCGCACCGTGCGCGTGCTCTCGACGATGAACAAGACCAAGCAGCGTCAGGCGTTCGTCGACTGCTACGACGCCTGCCTCGCCGAGGGAGCCTAGCGGTGCGGGTGGGTATGCCGAGGCGCATCCTCGACCGCCACGTCGGCGGCAACACGACCTACGCGCGGTCGCTGGCCGGGCAACTCCGCGACCGCGGCCACACCGTCGACGGATTCGGCGGACTCGGCCACCCCCTGGCCAACACCGTGCGCGAGACCGCAGCCGGAATCCATTCCGCCGAGCTCGATCTCGTCCACTACGTCGCCGACACCGGCCCGCTGGTGCGCACCCGCGTGCCGTCGGTGGTCACCGTCCACGGCGTGGCGAGCAGATGGATCGACACCGGCCGCACCCCGATGGCCGAACGGATCTGGCGTACCCGGGTCGCGCGTGCCATCGACTCCTGCGACCGCGTCATCACCGTCTCGCAGGCCAGTGCCATCGACGTCGCGGAAGTCTTCGACGTCGACCCGAACCGCATCGACGTCATCTACCACGGCATCGAACACACGGGTACCGAGCACACGGGTATCGAGCACACCGGAAGCGGGCCCAACAGCGCAGACAGCCCGGACACCGACCCACCGGTCCGCACAACCGTCCGCGACCTCGACGACTACATCCTGTATCTGGGAAACCTGGAGCCCCGCAAGAACATTGCCGCGCTCATCCGCGCCATGGATGACGTCCCCGCCGGGGTGACGTTGGTGATCGCGGGTAAACCGGCCTGGGCCGCCGACGCGATCATGGCCGAGATCGCCAACTCACCCCGGGTCGTCCACCTCGGATTCGTCAGCGACTCCGAACGCGAACACCTGATGCGTCACTGCCGGCTGTTCGTGTTCCCCAGCCGCTACGAGGGTTTCGGGCTACCGGTCCTCGAGGCGCTGGCGCACGGCTGCCCGGTGCTGTGTTCGCGACGCGGCGCGCTCGCCGAGGTGGCCGGTCCCGCCTTCGAACTCGCCGAGATCGACGAGTCGGCCATCGCCGCGGGCATCTCCGACGCATTGGCCGCAGTCGCCGACGGCGACACCCGCACGAGGCTCGCCGACGCCGGACGTGACTGGGCCCGACAGTTCAACTGGCAGCGCAGCGCCGAGGCGCACCTGGCTGTCTACGAGGAGTTACTGACATGAAAGTCGCTCTGCTGCACTGCTACAGCTCCGACAACCTCGGCGACGGCATGCTCGTCGACCGGGCCGTGGACCTGATCACCGAGGCACTCGGCCCCGACACCGACATCGACCTCGTCGCTGCATACCCGGAATCCTTTCAGTATCTGGGCCTTCGGTGCGTGTCGAGCAAACCGGGATCACTGGGCGAGGCGCGCCGCTACCTGCAGGTACTGCGCAACCTCGACGCCTACGACCTCGTCGTCGGGGTCGGCGGCGGGTACCTGCGATTCGGGTCGGGCGTCGAATCCGCCAAGACCGCCATCGTGCACGGACCACAACTGCTGGCCGCCGGCCGCACCCACACCCCGACGGTGTACCTCCCCCAGAGCATCGGACCCAGCCGCGGCGCCGCACGACGCCTGGTACGCACCATGATCGGATCACTCGACGCCGTATGCCTGCGCGACGACCGCAGCATCGAGGAACTCGGCACCGCCCCCAACATCGCACGCATCCCCGACGTCGCGATCATCAGCGGCTCGGTCGCCGACCGCGGCACCGACGACGCCGCGGCCCCGGGCCGCACGACCATGCCGCGGGTGGTGCTCTCGGTCCGCTCGGTACGCGGCACGCTGCCGCGTCCGGTCACCGAACTCGCCGGGATGCTCGGCAAATTCGACGGCTACGTGCAGAGCGCGGTCGCCGGTAACAACGACACCACCGTCATGGAATCACTTGGCCCGGCCGAGATCCTCACCCCGCGTGAACTCCTCGACCCGCGCGCCGAACCACGCGTGGTGGTGGCGATGCGCCTGCACGCCGCGTTGATGGCCCTCGAAGCCGGCCACTACGTCATCCACCTCGCCTACGAACGCAAGGGTTTCGGAGCCTTCGCCGACCTCGGGCTCGACGCCTACGTCCACCACTTCCGCAGCTTCACCCCGGCCGTGGTGGAACAACAGGTCGCCCGACTCCTCGACGATCCCGCCGAACGCGCGACCTACGACCGACTGCTCGCCCAGCGCGCCGACGCCCACCGCGCCCGGTGGCGCGAACTGCGGGACCGGTTGCGCACCAGCGTCGGCCTGACTCCCGAACTCCACGCACTGGCGGGGCATCCGGGATGACGGCACCCGACCTCGCCGCACCGCAGGCCGGCCCACCCGGCCGGGCGGAGCAGTCGCGCAGCGCGCCGGCCGGGTTGGCGCCGGGCGAACACGGCTTCCGCCTGATGATCCCGTGGTGGTTCCACCCGCTGTGGATCGCCGCGATCTTCGTTGCGCTGCTGCCCATCTCGGCTGCGTTGATCCCGACGAGCGCATTCACCCTGTGGAAGACCCCGCGCTACATCGACGCAACCATCGGGATGACCGGCTTCCTGTCGGGCCTGAGCCTGCTGGTGGGTCTGGCGGTGTTCACGCTGCGGGTGCGGCCCGGGGTGACGATCGTGCGGGTCAGTGCCTCGGCCGTGGCGCGGCTGCGGGCGATCGCCGTCGGCGCATTCGTGTTGGCGCTCTTCGGATACGGCATCTGGATCGCCCTGTCGTTCCTGCGCGGGACCACCGTCACCGACTTCGTCAACGTGATCACCCTGCAGGAGGGCGCGATCAGCGCGCTGAAGAAGATGAACCCGCCGGTCGCCGGGATCACCACCTTCACCCAACTCGGGCCAGTCGCCGCCGGGGTGATGATGATGCTGCGCCGCATGGGTGTGCGCGCCTACACCTGGCAGATGGTGGTCCTCGTCGCCCTGGCCGTCTACCGCTCGTTCTTCTACGGCGAACGCCTCGCGATCATCGAGGTCGGCCTGCCGCTGATCTTCCTGTATTTCGCGGTGCAACCGATGCGCACGGGCACGGCGCCGGGCGCACAGATCGCGCGGGGCGGACCCATCGAACGCGTGATGCGAAAGACCGCACCGTTCTTCGCGATCCCGGCCATCTGGGGTCTGTTCGCGGTGTTCGAATACTCCCGCAGCTGGCTGTACTACCGCAACATCGTGACGACGAGCTTCACCGAATACATCTCCACCCGACTGGCCGGCTACTACGTCACCACCGCCAACAACAGCGCCATGTACCACGCGGCCGTCGCCGGCAAACCACACGACCCGTACTACTCGTTTGCCGCAGTGTGGGACGGGCCGGGGATGTCGATGATCGCCGGACGACCCGAGATCGCCGGACTCGACCCCCAACAGTGGTGGAAGATGATGCTGGAGAACAGCGCCAACCCCGAGTTCAACAACCAGGGCACCTTCCTGATCACCGACGCCGACCTCGGCACACCGCTCTCGATGCTGTACTGGTTTCTCCTCGGCCTCGCCGTCGGTTACCTGTTCTACCGCGCCACCCAGGGCAGCCTCGTGTCGCTGCTGGCCTACTCGCTGACCATCATGGGTCTGCTCGAGGTGTCCCGGATCATCTACTGGTCCCAGGGCCGGTTCATCCCGATCCTGTTGGCGCTGTTGGTGATCGCCGTCCTGCTGCCCGGGCCGAAACGCCGGGAGATCCATGCGTCCGGGTAAGTCGCTGCGGCAGAAGCTGTCCCGGCCCGGCCCACGGGCCCGGGCGATGGTTTTCGGTGCCGGTGACCAGGCCGTGGTCAGCATGGCCAGCTTCTTGTTCCTGGTGATCGCCGCCCGCTACCTCGACACCGCCGAACTCGGCTTGTTCGCCGGAGCCATGGTGTTCTACCAGGCGCTCACGGCGATGGCGCGTTCAGTCACCGGCGAACCGCTCGTCGTCCTCTGTGGTGACAAGAACGGTGGCGACAAGAGCGGCGGTAGCAACGGCAACGGGCACAACGGCGACGGCGACAACGACATCGATGCCGGCGACCTCCGCCGCGCAGTCGTGTGGGTCTCGTTGATCGTTCCGCTGATCCTGGCTGTGCTCGGCGGCATCGGATTTGCCGTCATCGACAACCGGTTGGTGCAGATCTGCTGCCTGTGCCTGGTGGTCTCGCCGATCATCCTCGGCTACGACACCCTGCGCTTCGTCTACATCTCCCGGCTCGACACCGCCTCACTGCTGCTGCTCGACGTCGTCGTCGCGATCGCCCAACTGTCGCTGCTCGCCGCAACCCTCGCCGGTGGCGGCAGCGCCGATCAAGCGATCCTGGTGATGTTCGCCGCACCCGTTGTGCCCCTGGTCATCCACCTGATCCGCGGCGGGATACCGGTGCACCCGTTGCGCCGATGGGTGACGACGGCGCGCCCGTACCTGGGTAGCTTCTTCTACGAGTCGGTGTGGGGTGCGCTGCTGCAATGGGCGCTGGTGTTCGTCATCGCCGCGGTGTCCGGAGTCGCCGACGTCGCCGCCTTCCGCAGCGTCATCGTCATCTACGGACTCACCAACGTCGTCACGAATTACCTGCGCAGCGTGGTGTTGTCGCACATCGTCACCCGCGGCCGGCTCACCCGCGCCGACATCGGCACCGACACCGTGGGCATGACCGCGACCATCGCCGTCACCATCGGCACCTCGATGCTGATCCTGCTGATGCTTCCCGACTCGCTGGGCCGTGCGCTGCTCGGCGACACCTGGGCGCACGCCGCACCGTTCATCCTCATCGGTGGCCTGGCCCGATTCTCTGCGGCGATGGAAGCCGTCCCCGGAGTGCTGGTGCGTGCCGCGCGCCAGACCTGGTCGGTGGTGCGGGTGCGCACCATGGTCGGGGCGCTCGCCCTGATCGTCTGCCCCCTCGGCGCCTGGCTGGGCTCGGTCACCGGTGCCTTCGTCGCGATGATCGCCATGTCGTGGGTACTGATCGCGTCACTGTTCGCGCTGCTGTTCTCCCGCGTGCCCGCCGGTGCGCCCGCATCGCCCCCATCCCCACAACCGTTGCGAGCCAACCGCGATGACGCGGTCGGTCGCTTCCAGAAGAGCGTCAACCAGAGAGGTAGCAACCATGCGAGTCGAGTCGGTGTCGGTGGACACGAATGACCCAGGACGGGTCGCTCCCGTGCTGGACGCGGTACGCCGTGGCTGGTGGATCGTCCTGGCCTGCGGGATCGTGGTCGCCCTGTGCGGCTTCGGGTACTCCATGCTGCAGAGCCCGGTTTATCGGGCCACCGCTGCGGTGTACGTGACATCCGGATCGGAGGCCTCGGCGCAAACCGCCTATCAGGGATCGCTCGCCTCCCAACAGCGCGTGGCCTCCTACGCCGAACTGGCCTCCTCCGACGAGGTCATCGACCGGGCCATCAGCCAGGGCAACCTCGGGATGACCCGCGACGAGGTGCGTGAGGCGTTGCAGACCTCCGCCAAACCCGACACCGTGATGCTCAACATCAGTGCCGACGCCGGCTCGTCGGAGAAGGCCGCGCAGATCGCCAACGCGGTCGCCGACAGCCTGTCGGGATACGTGGCGACCCTGGAGAGTCCGGCGGCAGGCGGTCAACCACTGGCCAAGGTCACCCCGGTCACCCACGCCGAGAGCAAAACCCAGGCCGTCTCACCCAAACCCGTCCGGGACACGTTGCTGGCGTTCCTGATCGGCATCGTGGCGGGCCTGGTGGTGCTGTTCGTCAAGAACCGCTTCGACCGCACCGTCACCTCCACCGCCGACCTCGAGGACATCGGGTCGAGCCTGATCTTCGGGTCGCTGCCGTTCTCGACGGACCTGCGCGACACCAGTCTGGTGCCCTTCAACAAGGGCGCCTCCGCGCTTGCCGAGGCCTTCCGGATGGTGCGAACCAACCTCGCATTCGCCAACGTCGACGACCCGGTCCGCGCCATCCTGATCACCAGTGGTGGTGCGGCCGAGGGCAAGACGACCACCGCGGTCAACCTGGCACGCTGCCTCGCCGAGGCCGGCAAGACGGTGATCCTCGTCGACGCCGACCTGCGTCGCCCGGCGGTGGCCACCGCACTCGAGATCAACCCGCACGTCGGCCTCACCGACTACCTCGGCGGCGAGGGCTCGATCATGGAGTTCGTCCAGCCCAGCGGCACCGAGCGGCTCAGCATTCTCGCCGCCGGGTCCGTGCCGCCCAATCCGGCCGAACTCGTCGGCTCCCCCCCCCCCCCC
>NZ_MVPX01000562.1:0-512 GCF_002043085.1 Gordonia sp. i37
CGTTTATGTAGCTGCTCTTGAGGATTGACCAATCCGTTGCGTACCAGCACGCGGTGCACCGTGGCCCGCGCGGGCGCGGGCGCATAAGGGTCGAGGCGTCCGAGTTCGTAGACGATGCGCCGGGCACCCCACCGCCGGTGGGTGCGTCGCATTTCGCAGATCGTCGCCTCCACTTGTGGAGAGATCTGGTTCGGGCTAGTACGCGGTCGGCGAGATCGATCCGATAAACCGCCCAGACCTGATGCGGCATAGCGCTTGCGCCACGCCGTGACCGTTTGGCGAGAGACACCGTAACGGTTAGCGACCTCGATGACCGGAGCACCGTCGGCGACTTCGGTGACCGCACGGAACCTGACCTCCACACGCACCCGTGCAGCGATCTCAGCATCGGATTCAGTCTCAGCAGAGAAGGACACCCCCCACACTCTGACTGCGACCACCGACAAGCGTGAGACGTCAACGATGTCCCGACGACACGACGTCAAGCATGTCCCGAGCCCTTACACGTCACA
>NZ_MVPX01000563.1:0-493 GCF_002043085.1 Gordonia sp. i37
ACCATCGACGCGATCTTGACCTTCTTACCATCAACGGTCGAATCAAACTGAAAGTCCAATGCCCACACCACTTTCGGTGCGTCAGCATCGATAATCGGCACCGAGGACTGCCCGGCGCGTGTGCGTCGCGGCGCACGCCGGACCTGCAATCCCTCTTCCTTCCACAGCCGATGGATCTTCTTCTTGTTGATCTCGACCCCCTCGTCGAACCGCAGCCACGCCCAGGCTCGCCGGAATCCGTGGCGGGGATGTGTGCGGGCATAGGTCCGCAACTGTTCGCGCAAGCCGGCGTCCGGATCGGCGGGTGTCTGCGCCAGCGGCAGGCGCCGGTAGGTGGAGCGGGAAAGCCCAACAGCCTTGCACGCCAACCGTTCTGACATACCCATGGTGCTCTTGAGCATGTCGATGGCGGCGCGTTTGGCGGCCGGGCTCAGAATTTTCCCTTCGCCACCTCCCGCAGCGCATCCTTCTCCAACTCCGCCTCGGCCAGCAG
>NZ_MVPX01000564.1:0-249 GCF_002043085.1 Gordonia sp. i37
CAGATCGACGCGGGCGGCGTCGAGCTCACCGGTGACGGCGGGTTCGTGCCCGCGCTGGTCAAGGCCGCGCTCGAGCGGGGCCTGCAGGCCGAGCTGACCAGCCATCTGGGCTACGAGAAGGGCTCGAGCGAGGCGCCGAAGCACGCCAACTCCCGCAACGGGACCACCCCGAAGACCGTGGAGTCCGAGGTCGGGCCGATCGAGCTGGACGTCCCGCGAGACCGGGGCGGGTCGTTCACCCCGCGCCTG
>NZ_MVPX01000565.1:0-363 GCF_002043085.1 Gordonia sp. i37
CCGTACACCTGATCCGACTCCTCATGGAATCGCACAATCTTTTCCACCAACTCCCGCAGCCGTACCTGACGTACCGACGGCCCAGCCTCCTGCCGCTCACGCCATTCATAAAAACCCGACCGCGACACCCCCAACAATTCAACGCCACGAACAACAGGGAAGGTGGCCTTCTCCGCGTCGATTATCTCGTACGCTTGTTCTGCTGCGAATTCTCCGCCGCGAAGAAGGCTGCCGCTTTTTTTAAGAAATCCCGATCCATCCGCAACTCGGCAACCTCCCGACGCAGACGCTCCAACTCGGCACGCTCATCGGCATCGACCGCCGGCGGAGGATCATCCATCCGCGACCGCTCAATGGCCACCC
>NZ_MVPX01000566.1:0-1042 GCF_002043085.1 Gordonia sp. i37
AATGCTCCAGCCCTTCCCATCCGATGGTCGAGGTGCCGAGGAGCGCCAGCGACGAGCCTCGAGACCCCTTGTGTCAACGGGATTCCGGGCCACGGTGGCACGCGCACCTCGATCATCGGGTGGGGTTTCGCTATGGAGTTCTCAAACAACAGATGCGGTCCCGGCCAGGCCGGGTGCGGGGAATCAAGCAGTAGGGCAGATCAGGCTGCGGTGTCGTCGAGTCGCATGGTCCGCCGGTGATACGACGGTATCGGTCGTCGTTTCGGGTCGATGCTGGCGGGTGGGATCAGCCAGGGGTGTCGGTCGAAGCCCATGATGATGTCCCATCCGTGGTGGTGCACATCGCCGTGGCAGCTGGTGCAGAGTAGGCAGCCGTTGTCGAGGTCGGTGGGCCCACCCTGACTCCAATGCGCGAGGTGGTGTCCTTGGCAGCGTCCGGCGTGGGCGCCGCATTTGATGCACCCACGATCACGCACGAGTAGTGCTTTGCGTTGTCCGGGGGTGAAGAATCGTTTCGCCTCGCCAACGCTGAGCGGTACACCGTTGGGATCGAGCATGATTTTCGTGATCGTGGTGTCACACGACAACATTCGGGCGGTGGCTTCGGTGATGGCACCCATGTTCTGCAACTCGCCGCCGAGTGCCGGGTTGTCCGCCGACCAGGTCCACAACAACCCGTTGGTCGGTTTCGCTGAGAAGGTGGTGTCGGCCAAGCCTTGTGCCGCCAACTCCACGATGGTTTCGAACGCAGCGGCGCGGATCTGCTCGGGCGTTCGGGGAGCGGTCGGGTTGGGGTGTTGGCGCCGACAGCGCTTCCATCAGAGTTCTGGTCTTCTCCCCGGCGATGATGTCGAGGTTCGCCGAGATCTCCAGTCGTCCGTCGTCGGTGATGTGGTCGGTGTAGCTGTTGATCGTCTTGTCTTCGGCGGCCGGTGACCCGCCCGGTGTTTCGGCCGCCAGCTCGTTCTCCAGCTGCTGCGAGTAGAGGTTGATCTCGGCGGGGGGGAATCCGGCGAAGTAGTGCGACAAGAGTTTCCGGAGG
>NZ_MVPX01000567.1:0-686 GCF_002043085.1 Gordonia sp. i37
CCTCGCGCGGCGCGGTCAAGCGGATTGCCGATCAGCTTGGGGTGCATCCCGAGGCGTTGCGCAACTGGGTTCGTCAGGCTGAGGTCGACGGCGGTGTGCGGGCGGGCACCACCACCGAGGATGCCGACCGGATCGCGCAGTTGGAGCGGGAGAACCGCGAGCTGCGGCGGGCGAACACGATCTTGAAGCAGGCGTCGGCTTTTTTCGCGGCGGAGATCGACCGCCCACAGCGTTGATCGTGGAGTTCGTCGCCGCGTATCGCGATGAACACGGAGTCGATCCGATCTGCGCGGCCCTGCGCGACACGGCCGCCCAGATCGCTTCGTCCACGGTACGAGCCCACCTGAGCCCACACAAGACCGAGGCGCCACGAGCAGTTCGTGACCGCGAGATGCTCGGTGAGATCCGCACCGTGCACGCCGACAATCTCGGTGTCTACGGTGCTCGCAAAGTACACGCCGAACTCTGTAGAAAGGGGTTCGGCGTGGCCCGCTGCACCGTCGAACGATTGATGAAAGCCGATGGGCTGCAGGGGATACCGCGGTTGAAGACACGTAAGACCACCCGCAGTGAGGGAGCCGAGACGCCACAGCCGGCCGATCGGGTCAAACGGCAGTTCACCGCCCAAGCGCCGAATGCCTTGTGGGTCGCCGACCTGACCTACATCCGCACCCACTCCGGCTGGG
>NZ_MVPX01000568.1:0-9449 GCF_002043085.1 Gordonia sp. i37
GCTAAGCCCACCAGCGCCAATGGTACTGCACCCTAATCAGTGTGGGAGAGTAGGACACCGCCGAACACAACTTCAGGGATGCCCCGCAACACCTAGTGTTGCGGGGCATCACCCATTCAACCCCCATGTCACGTTTGGCTCGATATCGTTCGAAGCCACTCGATCCATGCGTCGATGCCCTCGCCGGTCTTCGCGCTCACCGGAATCACGCGCGCGGCCGGATTGACCTGGCGTAACGCGTCGCGGTACGCATCGAGTGAGACATCAAGATGCGGGAGCAGGTCGATCTTGTTGAGCAGCACGACATCGACGGACCGGAACATGACCGGATACTTGAAGGGCTTGTCCTCACCCTCGGTGACGGCGTACACCATGGCCTTCGCGTGCTCACCCACATCGAATTCCGCCGGACACACCAGGTTTCCGACATTCTCGATGACCACCAGATCGATCTGCGAGAGATCGAGGCCTTGCAACGCCCGGTTCACCATCGGTGCATCGAGATGACACTCCCCGCCGAAACCATTGTTGGTGTTGAGTAGGGAGACCTGCGCTCCGCGGCCGGCGAGCTGAGCCGCGTCGAGATCGGTGGCGATGTCGCCCTCGATGATCCCTACCGGCACCTCTCCGTCGAGAGCGTCGAGTGTCACCTTGAGGATCGAGGTCTTTCCCGATCCGGGTGAGCTCATCAGATTCACCGCCACCACGCCGTTCTCGGTGAACAGGCTGCGATTGATGTCGGCCCGACGGTCGTTTTCGGTGAAGATGGCCTCGAGGACGTCGATCCGTTCCGAACCGGTGTCATAGGCGCTCATGTCCCCGAACTCACTGCCGCTCACCTCGCCGGACGCGCGCTGCGTCGTCTCGACCGCAGCGAGGTCGTAACTGTGTTCATGTGTATGCGGTTCATGTGAATGCACCGTGCCGTCCCCGTGCGAGTGCACCGTTCCATCCGCGTGCGTGTGCTCGGTGTCATGTCGATGAAAACGACCCATGGTCAACCTCTTTCGTGAGTACGGGCAGCCCGTCGTCGACGGGTGCGGTGACGTCGAGGGCTGCGACGTCGATGGAGGTCACGAGAAACTCTTCGCCCGTGAGGACCCCGACGCGCGCGCTGCCGCATCCCGGGCAGGCGATCGAGAACCGCGAGGTGATCGGCGACGTCGTCGTACAGTCGGCACATGTCACGGTGGCCTCGACCCAGTCGATGTCGAGGGCGGCTCCGCCGAGATCTTCCTGCGCGGCGACGATGTCCCAACAGAACATCAGGGTCTCGGGCACTACCTGCCGCAGTGCGCCGACCCGTAGATGCACCGTGTCGATGCGGCGGACGCCGGCGTGTGGCCGCACCACCTCGACGATGGCGTGACACAGCGACAACTCATGCATGGTTCACCTCCGTAGGGTCTCCGACGGGGCCTCGCCGAAACGAGCGCGATAGGCAGCGGCGAAGTTCCCCAGGTGGGAGAACCCCCAGCTCACCGCGACGTTGGAGACGGTGACCCGGTCCGTTGGCAGCGAGTCGGCCAGAACGTCGTGGATGCGGTCGAGCCGTCGATTGCGGATGTAGGCCGACGGCGTGGTGTGCAACTCGTCGCGGAACCCCTGCTGCAGGGTGCGTTCGCTCACCCCGGCCGCCTCGACGACATCGGGCAGACTGATCCGCTCGGCGAGATGGGCCTCGATGTACTCCAGTGCCGCCCGGACCGTGCGCCGAGAGATCGCCTGGGGACGTGCGACGAGATCGTCGTGGTAGGTCGAATCCTGCACGTAGAGCAACGTCGACATCAGGAGGTCCTCGACGGCGCCGATCCCGATGCCCTGATGCAGTAAGGACTCGGCATAGAACAGTTCGGTGGTGAGCAGCTGCACCGCACTGTGCCACCTCGATGCCACCTCCGCGGTCAGGTCGAAGTCGGGAACGAAGCGCACGTTCTCGTGGATTTCGCGGCCACGCAATCGCGAGAGATAAGAGTTGAACCGGAACGCGCCGAACGAGAGCACCAGCATCGTCGAGTCGACGCCCGGGACGGCGAGCAGATGATCACCGGGGTTGGCCACCACGGCATGCGTTGCCGATCCCACCAGCGACTCCTGATTCACCGACCAGTCGGTCGAGCCACTCATCTGCATGTAGACGCCGTAGTGATCCCCATGCCGCGGGATCTCGAGATGCGCGGCAGCGATGTCGAGATACAGCAGCGACAACCCGCGGCTACGCACCCCGTGGACGACCGCGTGAAAGGCCCGATCCCCGGTCGGCGTCAGGATCAACTGGTCGACGTCGAGCGCGCGGGGAAGCATGAGCTGGGCCTGCCCGAGCTCGTCGGTGTCGAAGATGGGCCGGCTCTCCAGCGCCGGTGGCACACCGCGCGGCCGTACCCGACGTCGCACCGGGGCGTTGGTGCGCGCCGCGTTCACCCGCCGCGGATTGTGCAGAACCGACATCACACCTCCTCCGGTGAGCGTCCGACTCGGTGAATCTCTGACGATGACCACCATTGTCCGGCGCTTCGGCCCGAGGACAAGAAGGTTGCGGAAATCGGATGAATGTTGCGGCTACGCGGTTGTGACGACCGTTACCGCGGCTTACCGTCGAGGGTGGTTTGGGAATCACGCCGCACAGCCCGTGGCCGTGAGCCGACCTTCCTTGGAGGATCCATGAGCACTGTGGTTTCCATGGTGGCCCCGAACGGACCCGACGACGGTGAGCAGCGCCGCAAGCTGCTCGCGGATCGTCTCGCCGATCCCGAGGTCGCAGACTCTCTGATGTCGCTGCTCGACCACGCCGACCTGGTGGCGATCCTTGTCGAGGGTGTCGACGGCATCCTGCGTCGCGGCGACGACCTGTCCAATACCCTGATCGACGCCATGAGCGAGGCCCGCGCCACCCTCACCGCCGACGACAGCCCGTTCGCCGGGATCAATGCCGATGAGGTCAAGGACGCCGCCCGCTCGGCGGTTGCATTGGCCAAACAAGCCGGACCGCTGCTCGCCGCACTCGCCGACTCCGGGGCCGTCAATGCGGGCACCGTCGGAGCGGCCGGACGGCTCGCCGGCGCGCTCGGCGACGCCGACGCCACCTACAGCGCAGGCATGTCGGTCCCCTCGGCCTGGGGGATCGCCCGCGCACTGCGCGACCGCAACGTCCGCTCGGGCCTGGCCTACCTGCTCGAGGTCGCCCGGTCGCTGGGCGCCAGCAACGGTCAGGCACCTCCGAATCACGCTGTATCCCAGACCGATTCGTCCACCACAACACAACGAGGAGTGCGCTGATGGCTTCGGTGCTCTGGTTTCAAGGTGGTGCCTGTTCGGGCAACACCATGTCGTTCCTCAATGCCGAGGAACCCAGCGTCGTCGACCTGATCGTCGACTTCGGGCTGGAAGTCCTCTGGCATCCCTCACTGGGTCTCGAACTCGGTGATCAGGCCCAGAAGATCTTCCGCGACTGCGCAAGCGGCGAACGGCAGCTCGACATCTTCGTCTTCGAGGGCACCGTCATCGAGGGCCCCGACGGCAGCGGGCGCTACGACATGTTCGCCGAACGTCCGATGAAGGATTGGGTGGTCGAGCTGGCCAACGCGGCGTCGGTGGTCGTGGCCATCGGTGACTGTGCCGCCTGGGGTGGCATCCCCGCCACCGAACCCAATCCCAGTGACTCGACCGGGATGCAGTTCCACAAGCGCAATCGGGGCGGATTCCTCGGCGCCGACTGGAAATCCAAGTCGGGGCTGCCGATCATCAACATCCCCGGCTGCCCGGCTCACCCGGACTGGATCACGCAGATCCTCGTCGCGCTGGCGACCGGCCGGGCCGGTGACATCGAACTCGACGAACTGCATCGGCCGCAGACATTCTTCAAGTCGTTCACCCAGACCGGCTGCACCCGCGTCCAGTTCTTCGACTACAAGCAGTCGACGATGACGTTCGGAGAGGGTACCCGGACAGGGTGCCTGTTCTACGAGTTCGGTTGCCGCGGACCGATGACGCATTCGCCGTGCAACCGCATCCTGTGGAATCGGCAGTCCTCCAAGACCCGAGCCGGAATGCCGTGCACCGGCTGCACCGAGCCGGAGTTCCCGTTCTTCGATCTGGCTCCCGGCACGGTGTTCAAGACGCAGAAGGTCTCCGGCACCATCCCCAAAGAGGTGCCCGAGGGCACCGACCATCTCACGTACATGGCGCAGGCCGCGGCCGCGCGTGTGGCCGCCCCGCGATGGAGCAAGGAGGACATGTTCGTCGTGTGACCGGCCGGTCGCATCGGTGCGGGTACCTCGCCACCGATGCCGCGCCGTCGCAACCCGTCCACCCCGGCGAACCAACCAATCATGGCGAAAAGAGCATCATGACAACCACTTCCGAACAAAAGACGTCCATCGACCTGTTCGTCAGCCCGCTCGGCCGCGTCGAGGGAGACCTCGACGTCCGGGTGCACATCGACGACGGCGTCGTCACCTCGGCGTGGACCCAGGCGGCGATGTTCCGCGGCTTCGAGATGATCCTGCGTGGCAAGGACCCTCAGGCAGGCCTCATCGTCACCCCGCGCATCTGCGGGATCTGCGGCGGATCGCATCTCTACAAGGCGTCCTACGCACTCGACACCGCATGGCAGACCACCATGCCGCGCAATGCGACGCTGATCCGCAACATCGCGCAGGCCTGCGAAACGCTGCAGAGCATCCCCCGCTACTTCTACGCACTATTCGCGATCGACCTCACCCACCCGAAGTACTCGTCGTCGCCGATGTACGAGGAGGCGTGTCGCCGGTTCAGCATCTACACGGGCACGAGCTACCAACCGGGAGTGGTGCTTTCCGGCAAACCGGTCGAGGTGTACGCCATCTTCGGCGGGCAGTGGCCGCACTCGTCGTTCATGGTGCCCGGCGGCGTGATGTGCGCCCCGACGCTGGCAGACGTCACCCGCTCCATCGCCATCCTCGAGCACTGGAAGGACAACTGGCTCGAGAAGTACTGGCTCGGCTGCAGCGTGGACCGCTGGTTGGAGAACCGTACCTGGGCCGACGTGCTGGCCTGGGTCGACGAGAACGAATCCCAGCACGACTCCGACTGCGGATTCTTCATCCGCTACTGCCTCGACATCGGATTGCATTCCTACGGCGCCGGTGTCGGCAACTACATCGCCACCGGCACCTACTTCGAACCATCGCTGTACGACCATCCGACGGTCGAAGGCCGCAACGACGCGCTGATCAACCGGTCGGGGATCTACGCCGACGGTCACTACTACGACTTCGACCACCTCAAGGTTGCCGAGGACGTCACCCACTCGTTCTACAACGGCGACCGGGCGCTGCATCCGTGGGAGGGTGAAACCGACCCGATCGACCCCGAACGCGGAAAGGCCAAGGGCAAGTACTCGTTTGCGAAATCGCCTCGGTACGACCTCAACGGCAGCGGCACCGGTATCCCGCTGGAGGCGGGGCCGCTGGCGAGGCGAATCGCGGCGTCGGCACCCGGCGGTGGGCCCCATCAGGACTTCGACCCGCTATTCAAGGACATGATCGACAAGATCGGGCCGAGCGTGTTCGTCCGGCAGCTCGCGCGAATGCACGAGGCACCCAAGTACTTCCGGTGGGCACGCCAGTGGCTCGACGATCTCGACCTGCAGGAGAGCTTCTACCAGAAGCCCGTGGAACCGCAGTCCGGCAAGGGATTCGGCTCCACCGAGGCCGCCCGGGGCTCGTTGTCGGACTGGATCGTCCTCGACAAGGGCAAGATCGCCAATTATCAGGTGGTCACGCCGACGGCGTGGAACATCGGACCCCGCGACAAGGATGGAGTCCTCGGACCGATCGAGCAGGCGCTCATCGGTACGCCGATCCACGACATCAGCGATCCCGTCGAACTCGGCCACGTCGCCCGATCCTTCGACTCCTGTCTGGTGTGCACCGTCCACGCCTACGATGCCAAGTCCGGCAAGGAGATGTCGAAGTTCGTCGTGAACTCGATGCTCTGATGGCCTCGACTCCCGCCTCGTCCACCCAGCCCGGGTCGGTCCCGCCCGCGCCGAGCGATCTGCTCGCCGACGACCCGCATCCACCCGAGCCGGCCGACCTCGTCGTCGTCGGATGCGGAAACCTGATTCGCGGCGACGACGCGGTGGGGCCGTTGGTGATCCGGCGACTGTGGGATCGCCACGGTGTGGTCGACGGGGTGCGGCTGGTCGACGGCGGCACCGCCGGGATGGATGTGGCGTTCGCGCTGCGCGGGGCCCGGCGGGTGATCATCGTCGACGCCGCCCGCACCGGACAGCCGCCGGGGACCGTGTTCCGGCTTCCGGCAGCCGAACTCGGTGACATCGGACCGGATCCCGGGGTCCACACCCACTCCTTCCGGTGGGATCACGCCCTCGGATTCGCGCGCTGGATGCTCGGTGAGATGTGCCCCGACGACATCACGGTGCTGCTCGTCGAGGCGCAGAGCCTCGAGCCGGTGGCCGTCGATGCCGAGGATCCCCTCAGCCCACCGGTTGCCGCGGCTGCGGAGCAGGTCATCGAGATGATCACCGCCGCGTACCCCGCACCTCCTAAGCCGGCTGAGCCCGAGGTCGAATTCACCGATGGCGGAAGCCTTCTCGTCGACGCGGACGTCGCCGCCCGGTACTTTCCGACCGACTCGATCGCCGCACGCTGCGATGGCGACGACCTGCTGATCTACCCGCTGCGGTCCACCTCTGCCGGCGGATTGTTGCTGAAGCAGCGGTCCGCCGGCGGGGACCGTGCCACAGTGGTGCGACAGGTGTTCGACGATGCGGGTCGGACGGCACCGGTGGGCCGGTTCGTCCTGCGATGGGACGCCGACCATCACGTCGCACGTGTGCGGATAGGAGAGCGCTGAATGGTTCGTGTGCAGGTCCTCACCGGCGATGCGGCCCGGGCACCCCATCTTCCCGGCGCGGCGCAGTTCGCCCCGGCGGCACCGTCGGCGGCCGTCGATGTGCAGCCGCTCGGGGTGTTCGCCTACCCGGCCGGACTGATGGTGATCACCGGCGACGAATTCGCGTCCCTACGAACCGGTCTCGCCGCCGGGCGTAGGCCGGCGAGTTGGCCGCCCGAGCTCGCGGGCATCGGCGCCGCTTACGACGGCCGCCTCGACGAGGCCACCGAACTGCTCACCGCCCGCGCCCGGATGACCGACCACCCACTCGACTGGTGCAATCTGGCGACCATCGCACCCGAACGGGTGAACCTCGACGCACTACTCGCGCGCATCGACCCACGGTGGCACAGTCACGCGCAACTGGTGCTGGCCCATCTCGGCCGCGGCGAGGTCCCCGACCCGGATCCCGCAGCGCCGCCGGAGGTCCGGGCCCTGATCCTCGCCGCGCAGGCCGGGTACGCCGAGGCGCCCGAACGCCGTCGAGAACTACTCGATGCCGCGATCATCGAGGCCTTCGACGCTCCGGCGCTGCGGGCATTGTGCCTGGCCGCGGGCGCCGAGGCGCTACGCGAACTCGGCCGTGCCCCCGAGGCGATCACCGACCTCCGGGAGGCGCTGCGGCTCCTCGCCGACGCCGACCTGCCCACCGCGCGCGCCGAACTCCACCTGGCCCTCGGGCAGGTGCTGCACGAGCACGCCGTCGACACCGGAACCGCGATGAACGATGCGGCCGCGGAGTTCCAGAGTTGTCTGCAGGTCGTCGATCCCGACGACGCACCTCTGGTCTGGGCCGCGGCCCACCGCGATCTCGCTGCGGTGTATCTGACGATGCCGCTGACCTCGGCGTCGGATCAACTGCGGGTGGCGGTGGCCACCCAGTCGCTGCGCAAGGCGCTGGCGGTGTACACCCGCGACGAGCACCCCGAGCAATGGGCGGCCACCAGCGTGAACCTCGCCAACGCTTTGGTGTACGCGCCCAGCGCCCATCAGGAGCAGAATCTGATGGAGGCCGTGCAACTGTATGCCGACGTCCTCGCCGAGCGGGATCCGGCACGCGACCCTGCCGGCTATGCGCGGGTGCTCGCGAATCAGGGAAATGCGTTGGCGCACCTCGGGATGTTCCCCGAGGCCACCGCCGCCCTGCACGAGGCGCGGTTTCTGTTCGAGGACCTCGGGGCCGACGAGATGGTGCGGTCGGTGCGCGGGGTGCTCGACGAGATCGCCCGCGCCCGAACCCGTAATGCCCCAGATCCCGATGACCCAGATCCCGGTGACCTTGATGTCGGTGACCTTGACCCCGAGGAGGCCGACGATGGACAACCATGAGCGCCTGCAGTTCGACCTGCTGACGGCCACCGCGGCCGAGGCCTTCGTCGAGCGGATCGTGCAGCGCTGCGGCGGCACCGACAACGCCCTGCAGCGACTGGCCACCGATCCGGACGGGGAGGGAGTCTGGTTGTCGCAGTTCGTCGATGCGGTGTTCGCCGACCACTGCCTCGACACCCCGGCGGGCCACTGCTTCGTCCTGGAGGCCACCTCGCGGCGACCGATCTCGATCGCCGTCGACGGTACCGTCGCCGAGGTTCTCGCCGTCGCCGCCCGCATGGCCTTCGCGGATCTGTTGCGCACCAAGGTGACCGAGGTTGTCCATCGAGCACAGGGGTATGGCGTATGACCACACAGCAGGAGAGGCCGACGCAAGCGCCCGCCGCGTCGCCCACCATGGAGGAGTTGGCCAAGGCCGTCGACGACGCCGCCACGGCGGTCGCGGCGCTACCCGCCGAATCCCGTACCGTCGCCGAGGGATTGCGCGAAGCGCTCGACGCACTGAACAAGGCCGCACTGACGGCCATCGTCCGGCGCCTCCGCGACGACAACTCCACCCGGGAGGCACTGTTCGAGCTCGTCGACGACCCGGTGGTGCACCTGGCGATGATGGTGCACGGACTACTGCGGCCCGACCCGCTGACCGCGGCCCGTCAGGCGCTCACCGCTGTCGAGCCGATGATCGCCGCACACGGCGGCTCGGCCGAGGTGGTCCGCGTCGACGACCGCATCGCCTACATCCGGCTCGGCGGCTCCTGCAACGGCTGTTCGATGACCGATCAGACGCTGCGCACCACGGTCAGCGAGGCGATCGTGTCGGCGGTCCCGGCGATCGACGCCGTCGAACTCGACACCGCACCGGCGCCCACATCGTCGGCGGCATTCATCCCCCTGGGGGAGATCTCGGTCCGCACCGCCGAATCCGGCTGGGTCGACGCGGGTGCGGTGGCGGAGATACCGCGGGGTGAACTCGTCGTCCGTTCGCTCACCGACGAGCACGGCGAGTCCGCGGAGGTGATCATCGTCAACATCGGTGGCACCCTGCACAGCTACCTCAATGTGTGCGCACACCAGGGCCTTCCGCTCGACGAAGCACTGATCGACGAGACCGAGGGCACCTTGACCTGCCCGTGGCACGCCCTGTGTTACGACGCCACCGACGGCGAGTGCATGAGCCTGCCGGGTGCGGCACTCGAGCAGCGGCCGTTGCGGCAGGGCGGGAA
>NZ_MVPX01000569.1:0-533 GCF_002043085.1 Gordonia sp. i37
CTGAAAGAGGTTTACAACCCGAAGGCCGTCATCCCTCACGCGGCGTCGCTGCATCAGGCTTGCGCCCATTGTGCAATATTCCCCACTGCTGCCTCCCGTAGGAGTCTGGGCCGTGTCTCAGTCCCAGTGTGGCCGATCACCCTCTCAGGTCGGCTACCCGTCGTCGCCTTGGTAGGCCATTACCCCACCAACAAGCTGATAGGCCGCGGGCCCATCCCCAACCGCAAAAGCTTTCCACCACAGAACATGCATCCCATGGTCATATCCGGTATTAGACCCAGTTTCCCAGGCTTATCCCAAAGTCAGGGGCAGATCACCCACGTGTTACTCACCCGTTCGCCACTCGAGCACCCTGCAAGCAGGGCCTTTCCGTTCGACTTGCATGTGTTAAGCACGCCGCCAGCGTTCGTCCTGAGCCAGGATCAAACTCTCCATGAAAAAACATCGAAACCAAACAGTTTCAACACAAACCAGGAAAGCAAAACCTGACAAAAACAATCCAAAAAACTGGCAAAAAAATCCACACCACACCC
>NZ_MVPX01000057.1:0-4980 GCF_002043085.1 Gordonia sp. i37
GCGCTGCGCGGGATCGGCGGCGAGTGCGCGCGCCAGCACGGGGTCGGCCGCGGCGTACGCCGGCTGGGTCGGTGCCAGCGGCGGCACGGGTTTGGTCAGCTTCGACGCGAGCAGCGCCGCGGGACCTTCTCCGCCGAACGGTGCACGGCCCGAAAGGATTTCGTATGCGGTGCAGGCCAACGCGTACTCGTCGGAGGCCGCGCTCGCCGGTTCGCCGTCGATCACCTCGGGAGCAGCGTGGACGAGGGTGCCCAGGAACAAGTTGGTCGCTGTCACGTGCGGGGACTCCGCGGCGCGGGCGATCCCGAAATCGAGCGTCACCACCCGATCGATGGCGCCGGTTCCCGCGTCACGGGTGACGACGATGTTCGCGGGCTTGATGTCGCGATGGATCACGCCTCGACGGTGCGCGTGATCGAGGGCGTGGGCGACCGCCGTGATCACGGTGGTCGTCTCGCCGGCCGAGAGCCTGGCATGGGACAGGTCGGCACCGTCGAGGTAGGGCATCGTGAACCACGGAAGGCCGTCCTCGACGCCGAAGGCGTGGATCGCGATGATGTTCGGATGATCGAGGGACGCCACCGTCCGCGCCTCGTTGATGAAGCGTTCCCGCAGGCCGGGGGAGTGGGCGGCGCCCGCGATGACCTTGAGTGCCTGCTTGCGTCCCAACCCGGGATGCTCGACGAGGTACACCTCGCCCATTCCGCCCGCCCCGAGTTGTCCGATCACCCGATGACCGGCGAAGACCTGACCTTGTTCCAGCATCGAATCCCCCCGTCGATCCGATGAGGATAGCGAACGGTCGATGCACCGCCGTGATCGGCGCTGATTTCGCCGGCCGGCGCGGTCTCGTCAGATGTTCATATACGGCGAGACCGTGCTCCCGTGCTCGTTGACCCGCAGACGCGTGCCCAGCGAGGGGAAGGCACGTTGCGCGCAGTGCTGGCGCTCGCACACACGGCAACCGGCACCGATCGGGGTGATCCGCGCCTGCGGACCGATCTCGAGCCCGTCGGAGTAGATGACGCGCGCGGCATGTCGCAGCTCGCACCCCATGCCGATCGCGAAGGTCTTACCGGGTTGGCCGAAGCGTGCCGCCCGGCGCTCCACGGTCCGCGCGATCCAGAAATACTCACGGCCGTCGGGCATCTCGGCGATCTGGGTAAGGATCTTGCCCGGTGATCCGAACGTCTCGTACACATTCCACAGCGGGCAGGTGCCCCCGGAGGAGGAGAAGTGGAATCCGGTGGCGGACTGGCGTTTCGACATGTTTCCGGCCCGGTCGACGCGCACGAACGACCACGGGATGCCCCGCAGATTGGGTCGCTGCAACGTCGAGAGCCGGTGACAGATCGTCTCGTAGGAGACCGCGTAGAACGCCGAGAGCCGTTCGATGTCGTACCGGAAATCCTCGGCCGCACCGTGGAACTGGCTGTAGGGCAACAGGGTTGCGGCCGCGAAGTAGTTGGCCAACCCGTACCGGGCCAGCGAGCGGGCCTCGTCGCTGGTGAAGGTGCCGGCCTCGACGAGCTCGTCGATGAGATCACCGAATTCGAGCAGCGCCAATTCGGTCGCGAGCTTGAAGGCGCGCTGCCCCGACGACAGCGCCGCCGACACCTCCAGTCGGCGGGTGTCCGGGTCGAACCGGTGCAGCACATAGTCACCCAGGTCCACGCGGCGGACGACGGTGACCCGGTGGCGCTTCTCCAGGCGATCGATGATCTCGCGGCGCACATCACCGGAGTGCATGCGCATCCGGGTGGTCATCTCCTCTGCGGCGACGTCGAGTTCGTGAATGTAGTTGCGGCGCTGATAGAAGTAGTCGCGCACTTCCTCGTGCGGTGCGGTGATCGCGCCGCGCATCGATCGGTCGCCGCGTTCGTCGGTTGCCGCGGCGAGCTGATCGGAGGAGTTGCGGTAGCGCCGGTACAGCGTGACCATCGCGTTCGCGATGTCGGGGTGCCCGGCGACCATCGCACTGATCTCCTGCGGGTCGAGCGCGGTGTCGGTGGCCTCGACGTCGTCGTCGAGCAGCACCTCGCGGAGCTCGGCAACGAGGCGGACGTCGTCCTGGGAGTCGAAGAATCCGGCGTCGACGCCGAAGGTCTCGGTGATCCGGGCGAGCACCTTGGCGGTGAGCGGCCGCGCATCGTGCTCGATCTGGTTGAGATAGGACGGGGAGATCTCGAGTGTCTGGGCCAACGCGACCTGCGACAGGCCGCGCTCGGAACGCAGTTGGCGTAGGCGTGAACCCACGTAGGTTCGCGCACCCGCATAGGTCTTGGTCACCGCACACCTCCGCTGCTCACCGTCGCCGGGACCCGCCCGGCCGATGCGCCCGATCCCGGGGGAGTCGATGAGCTTCAGGGTACGGTGACGGCGTGCGGGTAGGGCGCGCTCATCGGCGCAGGGGGACGGGCTCGGGGCCGGCGGCGCTGGTGGTGGGCCTCGTCGCGGCGGTGACGGTGGCGTGTGGTCATGCACCGACGACCGTCCCCGATCTGGCGGCCGCGCCGGCCGACCTGCTGCTCGACCCGTCGACGCTGCCGGTCGGTTTCACCGCCACCGAGTTGTCGGTGCCCCAGCTCGTCGACGCCAACTCCACGCAACTCAAGGCCTCCGACGCCACCGAGATCACTCTGCCGCAATGCCGGCCCACCGCCGATGCGAAGCTCAACCCGACCCTGACCGAGGCGAATTCGGCGGTACTGGCCGCGCAAGCCTCCTTCGGCGGGCTCGTCGAGTTGGTGACCACACAGATGCGCGACATCGGCGCCGACGTGGCCGCCATGACCGGTGCCTGTGCGCGCACGCAGACGATGATCACGACGGGCAACCTCACCGGGACGAGCATCGTCACCGAGCACACCGAGATGGCCACGCCCGAACTCGGCAAGGACGCGGAGAAGGTCGAGCAGATGCTGCTCGTGAAGTCGGCGACGACGACCACCCTGGCGGATCGGTCGGTCCGCACGCGCATCGACTACGTGGGCTACGCGATCGTCGCCCGCCCGGGCGGGGCCGCTCCGGTCTCGGTGAGTCTCACGGTGTCCGGTGACCCGACCGACGCCGTCGCGCCACCCGCAGCGCCGCCCGCCGCCCAGCCCCCGCTCGCCGAACAGGACTTCGTGACGCTGTTCGGCAGTGCGCTGTCGGTGGCCGCGGCGGGCCGCAAGAGCTGACGACGGCGTCGCGCCGGGGCATTCTGCGGTGGCCCGCCGGCGATGGGCTGTCCGATTTTGTGTGAAGGTCGTCACATCCTCATGGCCGGGCGAGGCGGGCCGGCGCTCACGCTGGTTGCCCGCCCTCGCATCGAGGGCGTCGGTCGGATCGTCGAAAATCCCAGTACGCGCGTACTTTTTTATGAAACGCGCGCGGCCTTCACACATCGCCTTTCGCAAAATTTGCAAAACCGAGGGGAATTATGGCCAGTGTTCACACCACAAACCTCACTGGACCTGCGGCTTTGCCCTGTGGCACTCTTGGTTGCAGACACAACCGGATCGCTTCGGCGAGTTCGCAAAAGTGACGGCGGCCCTCGGGTCCCGGCCATCGATTGCACCACTCACCGAAACCGGGCGTCTGTCAGCAAGGGATTCGGCTCGGGTTTCACGCACGGGCCGGACCACCATCGGTCACGTCGGGCCGAGTAGTACAACGAAAGCGAAGTGGCTAATGAGCAACGTCGGAAAGCCCCGTACCGCCGCGGAGATCCAGCAGGACTGGGACACCAACCCGCGCTGGAAGGGCATCACCCGCGAATACACCGCCGACCAGGTCGTCGAGCTGCAGGGCTCGGTCGTCGAGGACCCCACCCTGGCCCGTCGTGGCGCCGAGATCCTCTGGGAGGGTGTCAACGGCGACAACTACATCAACGCGCTCGGTGCCCTCACCGGCAACATGGCCGTTCAGCAGGTGCGCGCCGGCCTCAAGGCCATCTACCTGTCCGGCTGGCAGGTCGCCGGTGACGCGAACCTCTCCGGTCACACCTACCCCGACCAGTCGCTCTACCCGGCCAACTCGGTGCCGTCGGTCGTGCGCCGCATCAACAACGCGCTGCTGCGCGCCGATGAGATCGCCAAGGTCGAGGGCGACACCTCGGTCGACAACTGGGTCGTGCCGATCGTCGCCGACGGCGAGGCCGGCTTCGGTGGCGCGCTCAACGTCTACGAGCTGCAGAAGGCCATGATCGCCGCGGGTGCCGCCGGTACCCACTGGGAGGATCAGCTCGCCTCGGAGAAGAAGTGCGGCCACCTCGGTGGCAAGGTGCTCATCCCCCCCCAGCAGCACATCCGTACCCTGACCTCGGCTCGTCTGGCCGCCGACGTCGCCGGCGCGCCGACCGTCGTCATCGCCCGCACCGACGCCGAGGCCGCAACCCTGATCACCTCGGATGTTGACGAGCGCGACAAGCCGTTCCTCGACGGCACCCGCACCGCGGAGGGCTTCTACGGCGTGAAGAAGGGCATCGAGCCCTGCATCGCCCGCGCCAAGGCCTACGCCCCGTACTCCGACCTGATCTGGATGGAGACCGGCAAGCCCGACCTGGAGCTGGCCCGCAAGTTCGCCGAGGCCGTCAAGAGCGAGTTCCCGGACCAGTTGCTGGCCTACAACTGCTCCCCGTCGTTCAACTGGAAGCAGCACCTCGACGACGCGACCATCGCGAAGTTCCAGAACGAGCTCGGCGCAATGGGTTTCAAGTTCCAGTTCATCACGCTGGCCGGCTTCCACGCCCTCAACTACTCGATGTTCGATCTGGCCTACGGCTACGCCCGCAACCAGATGAGTGCCTACGTCGAGCTGCAGGAGCGCGAGTTCGCCGCCGAGGAGCGCGGTTACACCGCCACCAAGCACCAGCGTGAGGTCGGTGCCGGATACTTCGACAAGATCGCCACCACCGTCGATCCCAACACCTCGACCGCAGCCCTCAAGGGCTCGACCGAGGAAGGTCAGTTCCACTAGGACTCGACTGTCCGCGAT
>NZ_MVPX01000570.1:0-404 GCF_002043085.1 Gordonia sp. i37
CGCACCAGGAGTGCTTTGCGTTGCCCGGGGGTGAAGAAGCGTTTCGCCTCGCCAACACTGAGCGGTACACCGTTGGGGTCGAGGATGATTTTGGTGATGGTGGTGTCACACGACAACATTCGGGCGGTGGCTTCGGTGATGGCACCCATATTCTGCAAATCCCCACCGAGTGCCGGGTTGTCCGCCGACCAGGTCCACAACAGGCCGTTGGTCGGTTTGGCCGAGAAGGTGGTGTCGGCCAAGCCTTGTGCCGCCAACTCCACGATCGTTTCGAACGCGGCAGCACAGATCTGTTCGGGTGTCCGGGGATCGGGGGATCCGTCGGGTTGAGGTTTCGGCGCCGACAAGGTTTCCATCAGAGTTCTGGTTTTCTCGCCGGCGATGATGTCGAGGTTCGCCGAGAT
>NZ_MVPX01000571.1:0-663 GCF_002043085.1 Gordonia sp. i37
CTCCCACGATCGGACGTGATGAGAACAAGTGTACGAAGGGGTACCGACAAAACCGGTCCGACGATCGCGCGGCTCGGGAAATCTGTGGACAACTTTTTCGGGCGATTCGACTGGGCGCTCTATTGCGTCGACTGGGCGTTAAACTTCGTCGACCGGGCGCTCGATTACGTCGGGTGGGTAGTGGATGTGGTTGCGATACTTGTCATCTCACCAGGGACGTTCCTATAACGTGTCAAGGGGTGTGGGAGGCGTTTTTTGTGGTGTGGTCGAGGTCTTTGAGATCGGCTTTGAGGGCGTAGAACAGTTCGCGGGCGACGAGGCGTTTCATGGCGCGGATGATGTCTTTATCGGCCATTCCCTGGGCGCGTCGTTTTTCTCGGTAGGTGAGTGCTTTCTCGTGTTTACGTAGCCGGCCGATGACCACGAGGTGGACCGCGGAGTTGGCGTGGCGGTCCCCACCGCGGTGCAGCCGCATCCGGCTGGTCTTCCCCGAGGACGCGGGGATCGGCGCGATCCCGGCCAGCCGCGCGAACTGCGCGTCGCTACGGATACGGTCCGGGCATTGCCCGACGGTCACCAACAACTGTGCGGCGATCATCGGACCGACCTGGGGGCGGGCCCGCAACCGCGGCGCGGCCCGGCGGGTCAGCGTGTTGAGTTGGG
>NZ_MVPX01000572.1:0-929 GCF_002043085.1 Gordonia sp. i37
CGAGCCTCGAGACGGTGAGAATGTAGGTAGGGCTTGACCGGGTGTTCTGACTTACCTCGAGACTGACCTCGAATTGGGTGTCTTCACGTGGGACCTGTCGGCATTCGGTGAAGCCCGAACATACACCTGGATTCGTGATGACCGGGCCGGGTGAGGTTATGACTTCATAGGAACCTGTCGGCTGCGGTTGGTCCGACTCTTCACCGTCCTGTCTGCCTCACCCGGCGTAGTCATCCTCCACCGAAGTGAAGGAGACAAGAACCGCAATGTCGAGCATGACTGCAGACGGGGTGTCGACGCAACCGGTGTATGCCGGGGTCGATACCCACAAAGACACCCACCATGCCGGGATCGTCGACGAGGACGGCCGGCAGATCACCGACGCCGAGTTCGGTACCGATCGGGCCGGGAACGAGGCGATGCTGGAGTGGTTGGCCCAGTGGTGGGTGCATCAGGTCGCGGTGGAACAGACCGGTAGTTACGGGTTGGGGTTGACCACGGTGCTGCGTGAGCACGGCTACACCGTCAAAGAGCTCAACCGCCCGGATCCGACGGTGCGGGCCACGGTCGGTAAATCCGATCCGGTTGATGCCTACACCGCGGCGCAGGCGGCGCGCACCGGGCGCGCCGATATCACCCCGAAGGATCACTCCGGGATTGTCGAGTCGATCCGAATGCTGTCCACGGCAAGGGCTTCGGCGGTCAAAGCACGGAGTGTGGCGTTGAATCAGATCCGGGATCTGGTGATCACCGCACCGGTGTTACGGGAGAAGCTGGCGGGGTTGACGACCCGGAAAATGGTGGCGGTCATCTGGTCGTGGCGACCCAACCGCGCCGAAGCGGGAGACCCGGTACAGGGTGCGAAACTCGCGTTACGAGGAATCGCCGGACGGGTCCGGGATCTCGATAGCGAGATCAAGGCCTACGAC
>NZ_MVPX01000573.1:0-727 GCF_002043085.1 Gordonia sp. i37
CCGCCGATCTGCGGGATTCCGGCGAGGTGGTGTCTGTGAAGACTGTGGCTAAGTTGATGCGTTCCAACGGTATTGCCGGTATCAGTCCGCGTCCGTGGACTCCTGTGACGACGATCGCGGATCAGAATCCGCATGCGATCCCGGATCTTGTGGGTCGTGAGTTCGATCGCGGAGTGTTGAATACGGTGTGGACGTCTGATATCACGTATTTGCGTACAACGAGTGATGGTTGGTTGTATTTGTGTGCGGTGCGGGATGGGTGTTCGCGTCGGGTACTTGGCTACGCATTCTCTGATACTCTGCACACTGATATCGTGGACACGGCGTTACGGAATGCGGTGATGTTTCGGGAGCCGGAGACCGGGTCGACCGATCAGGTCATTTTCCATGCCGACAGGGGCTGTCAGTACACCTCTGAGCAGATGGCGCAGGTCGCTGACGACCTGAAAGTGCGGCTCTCGGTGGGCAGGACCGGGGTGTGTTGGGACAACGCTCAGCAGGAAAGTTTCTGGTCGACGTTGAAGACCGAGTTCTACGATCGGCGGGAGTTCGACACTCACCTGGAGGCCATCGTCGCGGTGTCCCGCTGGATCGATCAGGTGTACAACCGCAGGAGACGACACAGCTCGCTGGGCTACCTTGACCCGGTGACATTCGAACGCAACATGATTGACCAGGCGGCTACCGAAGCCGCTTAACCGATGTCCGGCAAACGGGGGTAACCACA
>NZ_MVPX01000574.1:0-1767 GCF_002043085.1 Gordonia sp. i37
AAAGAATATAAGGATGTTGTTGTAAGTCCTCGGCCGATTAGTACCAGTCACCTACACCCATTACTGGGCTTCCAGTTCTGGCCTATCAACCCCATGGTCTGTGGGGGGCCTTAACCACTCAATGGTGGTGAGAAACCTCATCTTGGAACAGGCTTCCCGCTTAGATGCTTTCAGCGGTTATCCCTTCCGAACGTAGCCAACCAGCAATGCTCCTGGCGGAACAACTGGCACACCAGAGGTTCGTCCGTCCCGGTCCTCTCGTACTAGGGACAGGTTTCCTCAAGTTTCTAACGCGCGCGGCGGATAGAGACCGAACTGTCTCACGACGTTCTAAACCCAGCTCGCGTGCCGCTTTAATGGGCGAACAGCCCAACCCTTGGGACCTACTCCAGCCCCAGGATGCGACGAGCCGACATCGAGGTGCCAAACCATCCCGTCGATATGGACTCTTGGGGAAGATCAGCCTGTTATCCCCGGGGTACCTTTTATCCGTTGAGCGACACCACTTCCACACGTTGGTGCCGGATCACTAGTCCCGACTTTCGTCCCTGCTCGACATGTACGTCTCACAGTCAAGCTCCCTTGTGCACTTACACTCACCACCTGATTGCCAACCAGGCTGAGGGAACCTTTGGGCGCCTCCGTTACCTTTTAGGAGGCAACCGCCCCAGTTAAACTACCCACCAGGCACTGTCCCTGAACCCGATCAGGGTCCGAGGTTAGAAGTCCAATACGATCAGAGTGGTATTTCAACAACGACTCCACAACCACTGGCGTGGCCACTTCACAGTCTCCCACCTATCCTACACAAACCGAACCGAACACCAATACCAAGCTATAGTGAAGGTCCCGGGGTCTTTTCGTCCTGCCGCGCGTAACGAGCATCTTTACTCGTACTGCAATTTCGCCGAGTCTGTGGTTGAGACAGCAGAGAAGTCGTTACGCCATTCGTGCAGGTCGGAACTTACCCGACAAGGAATTTCGCTACCTTAGGATGGTTATAGTTACCACCGCCGTTTACTGGGGCTTAAATTCTCAGCTTCACACCCCGAAGGGCATTAACCGGTCCTCTTAACCTTCCAGCACCGGGCAGGCGTCAGTCCGTATACATCGTCTTACGACTTCGCACGGACCTGTGTTTTTAGTAAACAGTCGCTTCTCTCTGGTCTCTGCGACCCACACCAGCTCAAACAGTAAATGTCGTCACCAGAATGGGTCCCCCTTCTCCCGAAGTTACGGGGGCATTTTGCCGAGTTCCTTAACCACAGTTCTCTCGATCGCCTTAGTATTCTCTACCTGACCACCTGTGTTGGTTTGGGGTACGGGCCGTGTACCAACTCACTAGAGGCTTTTCTCGGCAGCATAGGATCATGGAATTCACCACAACGGTTACGCATCACCTCTCAGACACCTGAAGCACGGATTTACCAATGCCTCGTCCTACAGGCTTACACCAGGACAACCATCGCCTGGCCCCACTACCTTCCTGCGTCACCCCATCGCTTGCCTACTACCACCCGAGGTCCCATGCAGCCCCCGCCGGCTACCCGAAGGCAGTCCATTGGGATTTGGATGGTTAGTACAGATGATTCAGCATGGGCGCGGATACACGGGTACGGGAATATCAACCCGTTGTCCATCGACTACGCCTGTCGGCCTCGCCTTAGGTCCCGACTCACCCTGGGCGGATTAGCCTGGCCCAGGAACCCTTGGTCATCCGGCGGCAGAGTTTCTCACTCTGCTTTCGCTACTCATGCCTGCATTCTC
>NZ_MVPX01000575.1:0-37471 GCF_002043085.1 Gordonia sp. i37
TACTTCTTCCGCTTCTCTGGCATCGTGCTCCTCATTATCGATGCCTCTACGGTTCGGGGGGAACCTCAAGGCGGGTGACCCATCCGGTGGTGGTGTCGAAGAGCACAGGGTAGGCGTTGTGCGCGGCTTTGATCCCGAGCGCGATCGCGAGGTGGGTCTTACCCACTCCAGGTGGTCCGAGAAGGATCACGTTGTCGCTCTTGGCGATCCAGGTGCTGGTGGCCAGATGGGCGATAACATCGCGACGCAATCCTGGAAGGCGGTCGAAGTTGAAGTCCTCGAGTGTCTTGACCGCGGGGAAGCGAGCGCCACTGATCCGCAGCACGGTGCCGTTGGCTTCGCGTTCACTGACCTGGCGGTCAAGGATCGCTGCGAGGTACTCCTCGTGGGTCCAGTTGTCGGTGCGGGCCCGCTCGGCCAACTCGGCCCAGCAGCGGCGGATCGCTGGCATCTTCAACGCCCGCGCCGCGAACTCGATCTGCTTACCTGTGTGATTGTCGGACATGGTATTTCACCTTTCAGTGATAGTGGACGGGGTGGGTGGTTGAGCACCTGACGGGGTAGCAAAGTGCACCCCGAACAGGTCGTCGTAGTCTGGTAGCGCCCGGATCGGTACCTCGTGGCCGTCGGGGTGGGCGCGGATGCGGGCGGCGTTTCGGGCCCGGTTGGCGAGGTCTTGGCGGCGGTAGTCGCGGCGCAGTTCTTTGGCTGCCCGCACGTGCTGAGGGTCGGCGATGGTGACGTGGTTGGCCCAGCTGCGAGCGTGGTCGGCGACGGTGACCTCGCCGCACTGGATGCGCACCTGCTGCAGGTCGGCGGTGATGTCGACGAAGCGACCGATCACCGACGGGTGCACCGAATAGTCATTGCCGGCCACACGTACGTAGTAGTCGCGACCGAGTCGCACCCGGCTACTCAACCCGATATGAGGTGTGGTCGGGGGAAGCCCGGCCATCTGCTCGAGGTCCTCGGCGAGCGCATCACACGGGCGTCGATCACCGATCGCGCGCACCACTCGGGTGTTGGCATGATCGGCCAGCCACCGATCGAACTGGGCGGTGAAATCGTCCGGTGAGGCGAACTGGCGGCCCGGCAGGAACGAGGTCTCGAAGAATCGGTTGTTGCGTTCGACCATGCCCTTGTACTCGGGGTCTCGCGGTGGCGCCAGCTCCAGCCGAGTGCCCAAGGTGCCCACGAATCCTGCGGCCAGCGCGGTGGGTGTGCCCTTGGGGCCGATCGCGGCTTCGCGGTCCCACACCAGCTTGCGGGTCACCGCGCCCAGTTGCGACAGCAGCAGCCACATCCCCGTCAGGATGTCTCCGCCCTGGCGCGACGGGATCATCACCGCCGACCGGTATCGGGAGAACGCCAATGTCATCACCAATACCGGTAACATGGCGAATTGATTGTGGCCCACTGGGATTCGGTAGTCCGGGAACCACAGATCCCACTGCGAACAGCCGCCGGGCTCATAGATCACCCGATCGGCCGGATCTACCCCACGAAACTCCGGGCGAATCACCCGGACCCGGTCTTTGAGGACAGTCAACGATCTCGTCCACCCGATCCGCTCCGCGATCACCGTCGCCGGCATCGTCGGATACTCCCGCAACAACGCCCGGATCTGCGGTTCGAACGCATCGACCACCGAGCCCTTCGCCGGTCGCGAGTACTTCGGCGCGGTGTCTGAGGCCAACGCCGCCCGCACCGTGTTACGGGCCACCCCCAACCGGCGCGATCTCCTTGATCGGCACACCCTCACTGCGATGCAAACGGCGGATCTCCGCCCACTGCTCCACTGAAATCACCCTCCTAACAAGACGGGGGTCAAAATTCACCCGTCGTCAGGGGGTCAGTTTTCAGGCGCCGTCAACATACCCTTCGGGATCGATCCAACGACCGCGTCACCAGGTAGAGCGTTTTGAGTGCGGACTGCTCGTTCGGGAAGTGCCCTCGAGCGCGCACCGCACGCCGCTAGCGGGGCGTTGAGACTTTCGCTAGCGTTGGTGGAGCACAACACTCGTCGAATTTCGACGTCGTTGTCAAGGAACGGGATGAACTCCTCCCACGCACTCTCCCACAGGGTCACGATCGCCGGGTACGGCGTGCCCCACTTCTCAGCGAATTCCTCCCATCGCAGCCGGGCCTCAGCGGCGGTCAGCGCGGTGTAGATCGGTCTGAGATCGGCGCTGATCTTGTCCCTATACTTGCGGGAGGCGTACTTGAAGGTGTTCCGGATCAAATGGATGATGCACGTCTGTACCGTGGCCAACGGAAACGCGGCAGACACACTGTCGGGCGACCCTTTCAAGCCGTCACAGACAAGGGAGAAGATGCCCCTGGCACCCCGGTTCTTGAGGTCGGTGAGCACCGCCCGCCGGAACGTGGCCGACTCGCTGCCGCCGTCGCCAGCCCACATGCCGAGGATGTCTTTGTGCCCATCGAGATCAACCCCGATCGCGGCGTAGATCGGCCGGCTACTCACTCACGCACCTCATCCGCGGTGGTGACATCGTGTTCTTGACCAGTCTCAACTGGCCCTGCCACCAGGGCATCCACGCCCTCGACTGTGTCGGTCATCGTCGTGATTCCTCCTGCCCCACGCCGGGGGCGATCAAACCACTTACACCGAATCAGCGACAGTCCCCCCTGCGGCGTCAGTCTGTACGCGTGAAGTTGGCGAAGAAGTCATCGATTGTTGATAGGTCGGCATACCGTCGAAAATGAGCGACGTCGACCTTGACGAAGACACCGCTAGAGGTGAAATACGTTCGATCATCGAACGATCCAACGGCCGCGATGTGCAGTAGGCGATCCGACTCGTGGTCAATCCAAGCAGAGAGGCGAATGGGAGTGTGCAGAGGGACCGGCTGACGGTATTCGACGGTCAGGGTGCGGGTCACCGCGGGGGTCCGCGCGATCCACAGGGTGAAACCCATGATGTCGTCGCAAGCGGCCGAGATCGCTCCGCCGTGCGCCAACCCGGGCGCGCCAAGGTGCCTCTCGTCGAAGGTGTGATCGGCGTACACCCGCTCGCCACTCCGGTAGACCTCAAGTTGAAGTCCGTGGGGGTTTTCGCTTCCGCAGCCCATGCACTGGGACGAGTGCGCCGGCAGTCTTGCTTCTGAGGTCATCTTCTGATCGTTGTCCTTACTAAGCCGCCACCTACTCAAACAGGGTGCGGGGGTCGATGAGGTGTGGGAGCAGGTCCCGACACGGTCTTTCTGTAAACACTATAGGTAATACTGCCAGTACCTGGTACCGTCCATAACGCGCACCAGCATTAAGCGGCGCATACCCCGTGTACGAGGGAAGGAGAGGTCCATCACCACTCGGACCGGCGCCAACCGTTTCCTGGACGGCGCCGCCACTTTCGGTAGCACCCTCGGCTTGGCTGGCCAGGCCCTGCGGTGGGTAGCGGTAGACATTGCTACGGGACGGTTTCCGTTTCGCGAAGCCGTATCGCAGACTTGGTTCGTTATTGTCGTGACGACTCTGCCCGCGATTCTGGTAGCTGTGCCATTCGGTGTCATCGTGTCGGTACAAGTGGGAAGCCTCACTCAGCAAGTTGGGGCCACGTCAATTGCTGGCGCCGCTGGGGGCCTCGGGATCATTCAACAGGGAGCGCCCATCGTTACCGCCCTTCTACTCGGGGGCGCGGCCGGATCAGCGATTGCCTCTGATTTGGGCGCTCGAACGATTCGCGAAGAAATTGCCGCCATGGAGACACTCGGACTCAACCCCACCAGGCGCGTCGTAGCACCTCGGTTCGTATCTGTGTTGATCACTGCGCCGATGCTCTGCATGCTGATCGTCTTCACCGGGCTGCTGGCGGGCTACGCCATCAGCGTCGATGTCCAAGGCATCACACCCGGCAGCTATGTCGCATCGTTCGCGTCGTTCGCATCGGTAACCGACATCGTTGTCGCTCTATGCAAATCGCTTGTGTTCGGACTTGTCGTGGTGACGATTGCTTGTCACCGCGGGCTGTCGACGAAGGGCGGCCCTAAAGGCGTCGCAACCTCGGTCAATGCCACCGTAGTGCTGGGTGTCGTCGCGTGCTTCGTGATCAATGTCTTTATCACGCAACTAACAACCATGTTCGTCCCCCAAACCATTGGATGAGAAACGCCTCGTGACCACCGTTCCCTCCCGGAGGTTCTCCGCCGCCACCCGGCCGGTCGGTGCCGTGATCGCGCCCGTTGCACAAGTACCTGAACGCTTGGGGCACGTCGCGACCTTTGTGATCGCCGCGGTCCTCGGCATCCGCCATGTCATCACCACATACCGGCGCCAAACCCTGCTCTACATACAAGAATTCGCCTGGGGTAGAGGTGCAGTCTTGGTCGGTGGTGGAACGGCCATCGTCCTCGCCATCCTCGGCATCGCCGTCGGCGCCTCAATCGGTATCCAGGGTTACGCCTCGCTGGACCTCGTAGGGATGGGTTCACTGACTGGATTCATCTCTTCCTACGCTAACACCCGAGAGCTTGCGCCAATGATCGCTGCGATCGGGTTCGCAGCACAAGCCGGCTGCCGGTTGACAGCTGAGATAGGCTCGATGCGCATTTCCGAGGAGATCGACGCTCTCGAGGCTATGGCGGTACGTCCCATTCCCTTCGTCGTCAGCACTCGCGTAGTGGCGTCGATCACGACCGTGATTCCTTTGTACATCATCGCGCTTATTCTCGGATTCGCGGCCGCTAAGCTCGTCGTCACACAGGTACACGGCCAATCCGGCGGCACTTATGATTTCTATTTCGACCAGTTCCTCAAACCTCAGGACCTTATCTTCTCGCTCATCAAAGTTCTTGTATTTGTCGTTTCCGTAGTGATTATCCATAGCTATCAGGGCTACTTCGCCACAGGCGGAGCTGAGGGGGTAGGCCGGGCGTCCGGCCGAGCGATCCGCACGAGCCTCATCGTCATCGTCGTGGAGGACATGATTCTGACACTTCTGATGTGGGGATTCGATTCCGGCGTACGGATTTCTGGGTAGGGGGGTTCAGTGGCTGTCTTTCATGATCCGTCCGGGCGCGAACCATCGCACGGGAACCTGGTCCTTCGGGGGGTCGCCCTCTTAATCCTCGGCGCGATAGCTGCCTACTTACTGATAAGTGACGCTAACGGTGACTTCAGCGATCACACGTCGTTGACCATCAACACCGACGCGATAGGCGACGGATTGAAGGGGGGATCGGAAGTGAAGTACCTTGGGTTCACCGTGGGCGAGGTCTCGAGCATCTCGGTTCGAGACCGTGGCGCGACGGTCAAAATCAACTTCACCGGTTCCGGCAACGACCTAGATCTCCGGCAGGGCATGACGGTGAATTACACTTCGGCAAACGCACTGGGACCGACGGCACTGGAAATCGTAGATCCTGGACACGGACCGCCCATCGGTTCCGGCGGGAGTGTCTACGTAAGCAGGTTGCAGTCTGAACAGACCTCGGTGTCAACACTTGTTCGCAAGATCTCCACGCTGGTCGAGGCACTGGACCAGCCCTCGTTCGAAGCGGTGGTGAGGTTCATCGTCGAGGATTCGCAGGCAATGTCTGATAGCGGAAAACTCGTATTCCAGATCGCGAAGCTCACGCGGGATGTCCAGAAACGGCCGGTCGGGGAGGACCTAGAAATTGCAGCCAATCTGTCCACCGGAGTCGCCGACTTCATGACGCCGTTCGTCCCTGGCGTCTTGAAGAACGTCGATATCGCTGACTTTTTCGCCACTCAACAGAACATCGATCGCACGAAAAGCAATCTCGGCGACACGGGAAAGGTTCTGTTCGGTGCACTCGGCGGACTGCTCGACAAGAATTACCCGGCCCTGAGTTCGCTGTTAGACGTCGGCCTTGATCTAGCGCGGCCCGTCGCCAGATCCGCCTCGGGGCTCGTTCGCACGGTGTACACGATCCCGCAGATCCTCGATGGCATCGACAAAGCCTTGCCGAAATTCGGCGACCGAGTCCAGCTCCAGCTAGCACTGGTGGTCCAGACCTCACCTGCTCTACAAAGCGCATTGAGAATGGGGGGGCCCACGGGATGACTCTGAGGTCTCTGACACCCACAATCATTAAGATCACCGCGTTCACCGCTGTCATCGGCGTCCTTACGTATGTCATCATCGCGATTCTGCAGCCGACCAACGAAGGATCCTCCAGTTCGCAGCGTTCCGCGGTTTTTGCCGACGCTTCCGGACTCAAGCCCCGCGACGGGGTACGACTCGCTGGAGTGAAGGTGGGATATGTAACGGCTGTCGACCTGAAGGGATCAACAGCGATCGTCCGTTTCCAACTGGACGACGGCGTCTCGATTACCCCCGCGACGACTGCCGCCGTCCGTTACCAAAACCTGCTGGGGCAGCGGTATGTGGAGCTCATCAATGCCGGACAAGGCGCCGACCAGGAGTCGATCACACAGGTGGCACTCAACAAGACCGTCCCGTCGTTCGACGTATCGACACTATTCAACAGTTTCAAACCAGTATTCGATACATTGAATACGGCCGAGATCAATGAGCTTCAGTCGAACCTGCTACGGGTCGCCCAGGGGGACGGTCGAGGTATCGCACCAGTCATGAAGCAAGTCGCGAACATCACCGAGTACGGGAACCAGCGTTCAGAGATCATCACCAACATTGTGACGAGCCTGGGACAGGTGTCTGATCAGTTGATGGGGCGCTCCGCCGAACTGGTCGAGTTGATAGACAAATTGGGGTCAATCGTCGATGCGTTCAGCCGCGTGAGCGATCGCCTGAGGGCCTCGCTGCGGGAGGTCAACCGTTCGATGGCGAAGACTGTGCTCTCCGGTGAGCAGATCGAGTCGACCTACGACACCAGCTTCGCGGCCATTTATCAGAGATTGGTGCGGGAGCCAGGGGATACAGAAAGCTTACTGAACGGTGCCGTTCTCCTGAAGCCACTCCTGGACGCCCTGGAAACTACATCCAAAGCGACACCTTCGTCCTCGGCGGCAGGGTGCGCCCGAGGAGTGCTCGACCTACCGAGAACAGCGCAGATCGCCCTGATGGGTCAACGACTGGTGGTGTGCCAGTGACCCGCTTCTTCGATAAGCGTCCGCATCACCGCCCGCAGCGTCGGCGCGACCTCATCCTGGCGGGAGTCGTTACGATGGTCACGGTGGCCGGCCTCGTCGTGGCGGGTGCTGTGTACATCTCACCGCCCGGACAAACTATCTACAGTGCCAAGTTAGTCAATACCGGCGGATTGGAAGCCGGCGACCAGGTACGTATCGCCGGGATCAGGAAAGGCAAGGTCGCGTCAGTCGACCTGACCGGAACGTTCATCACCGTGCGATTCCGGCTGGATGACTCGATTGCCGTTCGGTCGGACGCGACGGCGAACGTCCGTCTCATCACCCCTATTGGTGGACGTGTATTGGACCTCGACCCAGGTTCAGGCCCGTCGGCCCTCGACGGTGCAATCCCACTGGAGCAGACAAGCAGCACCTACGACATTTCCAGCACGCTTGAGACAACCACACCGGTGTTCCGTGACGTGCGTGGTGTTGATCTACGGCGCACAGCGGCGCTGCTACAGAATGCTTTCTCCGACGGAAACACCAATATCCCTGATGCCCTGCAAAACGCGAGCAGCCTGATGGACCTACTGCAACGTCAGTACGCACAACTCGACAAGACGATGACGTTGTCCGATGAGTACGTCGCCGCCCTCGCAAACCGCAAGCAGGTACTCGTGGACTTCCTCCGCCAGCTCAGCTTCCTTGCCCGCACCCTTGGACCAGACATCGCCAACGTCCAGAACGGATTCGATTATCTGCGCCGTCTTTTCAAGCTACTGACCCGACCGCTTGTCGCGTACCGCGACGGAATAGAACCATCGGTACAACAGTTCAAGACCCTTCTGAACAAGGTGTCGGCCCAGATGCCCGCCTACGCAAACGCGCTGACCCAGGTCGATCAGATCACCAGACGACTGAGCATTCTTCTCGACGCTCCAGAGGTCGGTCCAGCGAGTCCTGAACCGACTGTCCGCATCTGCATCCCGAGTGGTGATCAAAAATGCTGACAGAGCGGATGCGTCAGCATCTGATCCCGATCGCCACCATCGTCACACTGGCAGTAGTGATCGCGGCCGTAGGAATCAACTATGCGACAGCCGACGACGACACGCGGCCACTATGTGCGGAGTTTTCCGACGCATCAGGTCTGTACGAAGGCAACTCCGTCGCGATGCTCGGCAAGAAGGTGGGCAGGGTCGTAGGCATTCACGAGGAGGGCCAGAGGGGCGTGCGTGTCGACATGCGGATCGACAAGACCGTGCCGCTTCCCGCGGATGTGGGGGCCACCCTGGTGTCCACCTCGATTGTCACCGAAAGACAAATCGAGTTCACCCATCCCTATCGCGGCGGAGAGCATTACGAGTCGGCCAAGTGCATACCACTGAACAAAACCAGGACTCCACTGGGGATTAGTCAAACGCTCGACGCGATCAGCACTCTTTCCGATGAACTCGTCAAGGACGGCGGACGTGACACCGATGCGATTCTCCAGGCGCTCACGCTCGTCTCCAAGAACATGGAGGGAACCCAGGGCGATATCTCTGGCATTCTCAAGGACTCGGCCACGCTGATCAACGATCCGACCCGGCGTGATGGTCAGATACGCAGAATTGTAGCCAACCTCGCGACCTTAACCGGTGTTGCCACCGAGAACAGTGCTGAGGTGACCCAGCTGTTCGACAACTTCGTCGGCGCAATCGAGGTGATTGTTGCTTTCGGTCAAACATTCGGCGCCGCAACAGAGTACGCAGGTACCTTCGTCCCCATCCTGTCGCGATTGGCGTCCGACTTCGGTCCACCGATCTTCGCAATTGGTGATGCTGCGGTTCCACTCCTCGCGCAAGTAGGCAAGCAAGAGAACATCCTGGCGACCGTCGCCGCTCGAACGGCTGACCTCATCGTCAAGCATCCGGATGCGAAGTCGATCCTGCGGGCATTCGCCGTGTCTGTCCCACTGCAGACCCTAAGAACGGCGTGTGCCTCTCCCCCCGTCAACGGCGTCTGCAGGACGGGTAACGAAGTGGCGACGATCGCTAACTTGATCGGAGGGCAATCTCAATGATGACCTACGGCTACCTTCGCCGTGTCACGGCCGCGATCGTGACGCTGTTCGCAGCGACCATCGCCCTCGCCGCCTGCAGCATCAACGCCGACAACCCGCCGACCATCGGCGGATCATCCGCCCGAGACGGCTACGACATCGAGATCGAGTTCACGAGTGCTCTGAACTTGCCTGCCCGTGCCAAAGTCCTCTCTCGAGGGATTGACGTCGGTGCCGTCACCAGCGTCACGTACGACGGAGGCCACGCGCTGGTTGCCGCCCGAATTGATAAAGACGCCCAACTGCAGGAAGATTCGCGCGCGGAACTCCGCCAAGACACTCTCCTGGGCGAGATTTATGTGGCCATCCTTCCCCCCGCACAGCAGTCCACCCAAGCCTTGCTGCACGCGGGATCGGTAATACCTCTCTCACGCACCGAACCGGCTGCCAACGTCGAGGACGTGATGCGGGGGATGGCTAATGTACTGGGCGGGGGTGAACTCGATAAAATCCATACCGCGATATCGACACTGAACTCGACCTTTCCGAGTGACCCCGCCCAATTCGATACGCTTTACCGCACGACGTTGCGCACCGTGTCTGAGGTGTCCGCCAACACCGACAAACTCGACGTAGTCCTGCAGTCGGCCGATCGCACACTGAAAGTGATCCTGGCCGACCCGTCAGGTACTGACCGAATGTTGACCAAGGGGGGAGTGAACTTCTATGGTCTGGGCTATTCGCTAATTGACGTCGCGCTACTTATCGCCAACCTGCGCGACTTCGCAGTATCTGCCGGCCGTATCGTCGACCCTGAGTATTCCCGCATCAAGGAAACGGTAGGAGCGATCGCGCCGGTAATCGCGTCCATCGCGTACTCGGACATCTACTCCAAGGATGTTTCCGACAAGGCGACGCGTGTAATACGCGAGAAGCTCATCCCATTCGTCAGCTCGCCAGATATCAACGTTTCCGACGTGTCTATCGACGGCCAAGATCTAGCCCGACGTGATGCCGGGTCGTTCATTAACGTATTGCGAGCGATCGGAATGATGCCATGATCCGCAGCACCGTCGTATCCCTGGTTGCCCTTGTCGTCGTCTTCCTCGTCGGAGCAACATACCTGACCATCGACGTGGCACGAATAAACCCGTTCCGCTCCGACTACACGATCTCGGCCATACTCAAGAGCTCGGGCGGCCTGCTCGACACATCGCCGGTGATGCTAGAGGGGGTGCCGGCGGGCAAGGTGACATCTATTCGCGTCACAGATAATCAGCTCGCCGTCGACATGTCCATCGACTCCGGCTACAAGATCCCTCGCGGCAGTGTCATGACGATCCAGAACCTCTCGGTCGCGGGAGAGCAATACATCAACTTCATCCCACCGGATACCACCACCAGTGAGTACTTGCGTAGTGGGGACCTAGTGCCCGCCAGCGCCATCCACGTGTCCCAATCCGTTCCCCAGGTGCTCCCGAAAATGTCGGCAGTGGCCGACGCGCTCGATCCAGCATCGATTCAGACCATCAACGAAACGATCTCGGCTGCAGTCGACGGCCGGCAAAAGGACCTCGACACGATCGGAGACATGATGCACCGCCTCGTGGACTTCGTCGGTGACGACGGTGCGGTCCGTACCACCGCGGACAATGCCGAGTTCCTCCTGGGCCTCATGTCGAACGTGGGCGGTGTGCTCAGTACCGCGTCGGTCCGGACCCCGGATGCCGTCGACGGTTTGGCGAGAATCCAACGTGCGTTCATCGTTTTCACCTCTACGTCCTACGACAAATGGCCACCAATCCTGAAGCTAGTGGAAAAGCTCAGCGGTTACATCCAGATACTTCAGCCCGACATTGTCGCCATCACCCGCGCGGTCAAACCGGCGACGGCGAAAGTCGCAGACACATACGTCGACTTCGGATCGATCGGTGATCTCCTGGCGCGAACATTCCCCGCGTCCCATCGGGGACAGGCGCAAATCCCGATCGCCGTCACACCATCACCCCGCTGACGCCCGATGTCTCCCCCCCCTACCCCAGCATTTACAGAAGGCAGCAAATGACCGCACACGACAACGGATCAGAATCCGAGGACAGCGGCACCGAAAATGAGCTGACTACGGCTTCCGATAAGGCAGACCGCGGCGACGCCACTAGTGCCACAGAACCTGCGACGTCACAGGACGTTTCCGCCTCGGACGAGGCAAGCCCCCCGACGTCCGAGGCCGAGCAGCGCTGGGGATCAGCACGCCTCCAGGTGGTGGCCGTCGGTGCTCTCGTGGTAGTACTCGCGGTGCTGGCCGGGCTCTTTGCTTACCTCTACATTGACATGCGGCAAGCAAAGACGTCCCTGGAGGACGCCGCCACACAACGAGCGCAGGCAGCGCAGGCAGCATCGGACTACACCACAAAGTCGCTCACGTACAGCTACCAAAACACCGACGCATTCTTTACCGAAGTGAAAGAGAATGCCAGCGATGCGTTGGTCAAGCGATACGACGATGTCGAACCCACCCTGACCCAAATCATGAAACAGGCCAAGGTCCAAGCGGCGGGACGCGTACTGGCGACCAGCGTCACCGGCAGCGCCAGCGAGAACCGGGGGGAATACACGGTGCTGGTCTTCGCCACCCAGAAGACCCAGAATGTTCAGAACCCTCAGCCGAGCGAACTCCCCACACTGTTGAAAGTCGTCGTGCTGAAGACCGATAACGGCTGGCAGATCCAGGATTACGGACCTGCCGAATGATCCAGCGTCCGCCGCGAAAGGAGAGTTAGATGAAAAGCACCATGCAGGAGGTGCCGATGACAGTGTCATCGATACTGCGCCACGTCGCAACCAATCACACTGTTAGGCAGGTGATTACCTATTCCGTGAACGGCTCTGCCCGGTATGCGACCTACGGCGATCTTGAAGAGCGATGCGCACGTCTGGCGAATGCTCTGCGTCGGGTCGGCGTGGTCGGCGACGACCGCGTGGCAACGATGCTGTGGAACAACCAGGAGCACCTCGAAGCGTACGCTGCGGTACCCGCGATGGGCGCGGTGCTGCATACGCTGAACATCCGGTTGTCACCGGCTCAGCTGCAGTTCATCGCGAACCACGCCGAAGACAAGGTCATTATCGTGGACGGGTCGCTGGTTCCGTTGTTGGCGGCGGTCCTACCGGGCTTGGCGACGGTTCGGGTTGTGTTCGTTACCGGCGACGGCGACACCTCCCCGCTCGACGGGCACGGCGTGACCGTGATGCGATATCATGACGCGCTCGCAGCGGAATCCCCAGTGTTCTCTTGGGTCGATCCCGACGAGCGGTCGGCTGCGGGTATGTGTTATACGAGCGGCACTACAGGCGATCCCAAGGGGGTCGTCTACAGTCATCGCTCGGTGTTTCTGCACTCCATGGCAGCGTGTACCGGTAACGCTCTGGCGATCGCAGAAGCCGATCGTGTACTTCCCGTCGTGCCGATGTTTCATGCCAGCGCCTGGGGTCTGCCCTACGCGTCGCTGATGGCCGGCGCGGACTTGCTGATGCCTGATCGATACCTTCAAGCAGCGCCGCTCGCTGACATGATCCAACAACATCGCCCCACGAAGGCAGGAGCAGTACCGACAATCTGGAACGATCTTCTTCAGTACGGTATCGCGAATCCGGGTGTCGACTTGTCATCGATCGACCTTGTCGCCTGTGGTGGAGCTCCCGTCCCGCAGTCGTTGATCGAGGGGTTTGCGGACCGCTTCGGCGTACAGATTATTCAGGCGTGGGGTATGACTGAGACGTCCCCGCTTGCAGCGGTAGGTCGGCCTCCCGCCGGGATCAGCCCCGCAAAGGAAATATCTTACCGCAAGCGACAGGGACGGGCAATTTGCGGGGTGGAGATGCGCCTCATCGACGAGGGCGGCCTGCCTGTTCCCCGTGACGACAAGTCCGTCGGTGAACTCGAAGTGCGGGGTCCGTGGGTCACAGGCAGCTACTACCGACTCGAGGACACCGAGAGGTTTCGGGATGGCTGGTTGCGGACCGGCGACGTGGGACACATCAGTCCGGACGGGTATCTGACGCTGACCGACCGGTCCAAGGACGTCATCAAGTCCGGGGGCGAATGGATCTCGTCAGTGGAGCTCGAGAACTGGATCATGTCGCACCCGGATGTCGCCGAGGCCGCGGTTGTCGCGATGCCCGACCCCCGATGGCAGGAGACAGCTCTCGCTGTTGTGGTTCCGGCACCGGGTCGCGAAGTGTCGGCTGACACGCTCCACGAGTGGTGCCTAAGAAATTGCCCGGAGGAGATCCCGCACTGGTGGATCCCGAACAACTGGACGTTCATGGAGCAGATACCACGGACGAGCGTGGGCAAGTTCGACAAGAAGGTGTTGCGCGCGAAGCATGAGCAGGGCGAGCTGCCGGTTGTATCGAACTAGCGCCGCACGGGGTCGGCTTCGCGTCCGCACTGGCCGAGATAGGACACCGCCGAGGTAAGGCACAGATGTGCCCACCGAACGTCCTCAGCGTTCGGTGGGCACGTATTTATTGGAGCGATCCGTCTGCCCGATGGCCCCGGTGGGAAAGACAGAACCGTCACTGGGAATTGCGCGGCCATTCATCTCTCACTCATCGTTCGTTGGGCGCCGTTTTATCGAGCGTCGTAGAGTTTGCGAGGTGGACATCGCAGCCAGCGCTCCACATTCGCAGTCATCAGCACACAACATCGAAGGGGCCACCATCATGGCCGAGGCTATCGTGGGCGCAATCATTACCGACATCGTCGGCGAACTGGTCACCGGATCGATCGAGTCCGGATCAGACGAAGCTACCGCTTGAGCGCTTCACAGAAGAACACACCGCCCCGTGGCTTCTGCCGCGGGGCGGTCTCTTGGTGCGCGGGGGCTCGAGAGCTTGTCAAGATGTCTGTGTAAGAACGTGACTCCTGATTTTCTTGTGGTCTGTGGGGTCTAGCTGAGGTGGGGTTCGATCCGGTCGGGGTAGGCCAGTGCGAGTTGTCCGAGGGCCTGTTTCCAGTTGGTGACGACCTGTCCCTCGACCAGTCGTCCGAGGGCCTTACGGGGCTGTGACCGCCTGGTCCCGCGTTCTTTGAGGCGTTGAGCGGCTCGTTTGTCTTCGATGTCGCAGATGGCCAGCCACAAGAGTTTGCGGACCGCGATGTCGTTGGGGAAATGTCCGCGGTTCTTGATGACCTTGCGGAGCTGGTAGTTCAATGACTCGATCGAGTTGGTGGTGTAGATGACTTTGCGCAGCTCGGGCGGGAATGCCAGGAAGGGGATGAACCGATCCCAGGCTCGGTCGAAAGCCATTGCCGCACTCGGATATTTGGCGCCTAGTTCCGAGTCGCGGAAGGCTTCCCACTCGCGGCGGGCGGTCTCGGCGTCGGGGGCGGTGTAGATCGGTTTGATCGCCCGGGCCACGTCTTTGCGGTCTTTGTGGTTCACGAACCGCATCGAGTTGCGGATCAGATGCACCACACAGGTTTGCACGGTGGCCAGCGGCCAGGTCGCCTCGATTGCCTCGGGGAATCCGGTGAGCCCGTCACAGCACACGATCAGCACGTCCTTGACGCCGCGGTTGGCCAGATTCGCACACACCCCGGCCCAGAACTTGGCGCCTTCTTCGGCCTGTATCCAGATTCCCAGCACATGCTTGACGCCGGCCATGTCGACGCCAATAGCGATGTGGGCGTGCTTGTTTCGAACATGAGAACTGTCTTTGACGTTCACCACCAGGGCATCAAGGTAGATGACGGGATACAACGGCTCCAGCGGCCGGTTCTGCCATTCGTCGACCGCGTCGAGGACCTCGTCGCAGATCTTGGAGATCGTCTCGTGCGAGAGATCGGTGCCGATCGTGGCGGCCAAATGGTGTTGGATATCGCGCAACGTCATGCCGCCGGCGTACAGCGGGACCACGATCTTCCACTCCAGCCCGTACAAGACCGTCTCCGACGTCGAGTTCGCGGCCGCTGGTTGGGTCGACTGGTACAACAACAGCAGGCTGCACTCGAGTATCGGCCAGATCCCCCCGACCGAGTTCGAAACGCTCCACTACTCTGGCCTCGGCCCGAGGACCAGCCCACAATGGAGGCGGCACAAAACCTCGGGTCGTTCAGTCCCTGTGCGTGAGGCTCCGGCCCGCAACCCCCAACACATCGCCGTGGAGTCACCCATACCGTCTAGCGTTGTACGGACGCAATTCGTCTATCACGAGCGACCGTGCCGCGTCATGCCCTATGCCGATCCTTACCTGTTGACGGGATGGTCGGGAAGTTCAGGGACCGACGCTTGTCAGATCCCCATGGGTCCGTCCGCGTGTCTTTTGCGATGGTCCCAGGGCGCGCCGGAAGCGGTCGATGTCACCCGGCCACCAGCTTGCAGTGCCCAGCAGCACCGCTAGTGCCGGGACTACTAAGGTCCGCACCAGGAACGTGTCGAGCAGCAAACCGACACCGATGATGAACCCGATTTGCACCATCACATCGATGGAGCCGACCATCAGCCCGAACATGCTGGCTGCGAAGATCAACCCGGCCGAGGTGATCACCGAACCGGTGTAGGCGACGGTACGCATTACTCCGACCCGCACGCTCGCTCTCGTCTCCTCTCTCAGGCGTGAGACCAGCAGCATGTTGTAGTCAGCGCCCACCGCCACCAAGACGATGAACGACACCAGTGGAGCTGGCCAGGCGATCCCGGCACCGAGGATGTGTTGAAGTACGAGCACACCGATACCAAGAGCCGCCATATAGTTCAAGACGACGGTTGCAAGGAGATAGACCGGTGCAACGACGGCCCGCAACAACAGCATCAGGATCAGACCCACGATGAGAAGTGTGGCTATGCCAAGCAGTTTGAAATCGTACGACAACAACCGCTGGACGTCGGCATTGATCGCAGGAAAGCCCGCGACCGAAGCACGTCCGCCCTCCAGAGTGGTGTTCGGCATCGCGTTCTCGGCGACGCTAGACAGCTCGTTCGCCAGCGTCATTGCATCGGCAGAGTATGGGTCGTAGGAGGTCTGTACCGCATAGCGCACGGTTTTCCCGTCGGGCGAGATGAACTGTCGAGCGACCTGACTGAACTGCTGGTCCTTGAACGCATCCGCGGGGAGATAGAAGCCGGTTGCCGAATCAGAATCGCCGACCTCGCGGGCAGGAGCCCGAAGCTGTGCGGCGACCTGTGCCAGTCCACCGAGTAACTGAAGGTTGCTGTCCACCAAAGCCCCGACTCCATTCGACAACTGACGTGCGCCGTCGGCGAGAACGCCGACGCCGGACTCGAGTTGCGACACCCTGTTCCCGAGGTTCTGCCCACCGATCGTCTGTAGTGCAGAATCCAGCGTTTGAAAAGAACGCTGAAGCTGTGCCATGTCGGTAGAGCCTGGCGCACTCACGCGGCCGAGCTGCGCGGTAAAGTCAGCCACCCTCGCGAGCGACTGATCATCCGCGAGTGCCCGGATGTCGGCCGTCTGCGCGCGCAGTGCCGAGCACTCCGCGATCTGCTGACACCACGGAGCGTCCAATGCGGACAATGCCGGCGCGATCGCATCTGCCGCAGACTGGGCCCGACGGGCGAGTTGAGACAGCTCAGGCGCTTGCTGGGAGAACTGCTGAAGCGTTGGAGCAGCGCTCGCGAGCTGGTTCACCAACGGCCGATACTCGTCGAGTTGTGGGCCAAAGGACGACACCTCGTCGAGCAACCCCGACAGCGGAGCGAGATTGGAGGAGATCTGCTCTTCTAGCTGTGCCAGGCCTCCGGCTAGCTGCTCTGATCCGGTCTTAAGGACGGCCAGATCACCCTTGCGGGCCTGTACATCTCCGGTCTCCTCGGTGATCTTGGTACCGATCTGATCGTTCTGCCAAGACAATTGCGCCTGCTGTAGCTTCTCACCGGTCGGGCGCGTCACGCCAATGACCCTGGTCACGCCGGGAATCTGCGCGACGCGGGATGCCAACTGGTCGAGGTCGGCAAGGCCTTGAGCCGTGCGCATGTCGTTCTCGGACTCCACCACCAAGAATTCCGAGATAATGATGTCTTTCGGGAAGTGGCGGTTGAGCAGCGCGTAGCCTTCGTTGCTCCCTGTGTCAGTTGGCTGCCCCTCGCGATCGTCGTAGGTGATCTGAATTGTTGCGGCTACCAGGGCGAGGCCGATCAACGCGACCACACTGATCGCCAGCAGAGGTACCGGCCGCCGGATAACCATGACTCCGACTCTTCTCCAGTAATCCCGCGTCAGGTCACGGCGGGGAAGGCCGGCACCTCTCTTGGCGGCGAAGGAGAGCACGGGGGGCAACAATGTAACCGTTGCCAAGAATGCGAATGCTATGGCGATTGCGCAGGCCGGACCTAATGTGTTGAACACACTGAGATTGGCGAAGGCCATAGCCAGGAAGGCTAGGGCCACAGTGCCCGCCGATGCGAGAACCACGCGGCCGATAGTTGCATTCGCGTGGGCAATAGCGGCATCAGGAGAGTTGCCTGCTCGAATACCCTCATGATAGCGGCTTATGAGGAACACCGAATAGTCAACTCCGGCACCGAAGATGATGACGGTCATGAACATCGAGGTGAACTGGGATACCGGCATGCCCAGCTCGCCTAGTCCAGATAGAACTCCGCGACCTACGGCCAAACTCATGCCCACGACAAGCAGCGGCATCAGCGCGGTGAACACCGAACGGTAGACGACGAGGAGGATCACGGCGATCAGCAGCACGGTGGCGACAGTGATCAGGACCAGATCCGACTCGCCCACGGCGAGTTGGTCGCTAAATGTCGCGGGTGGGCCTGTCACACGGACTCTCGTCTCAGTGTCGCGAAAGATTCTCTCCGCGGTGTCGCGTACCGCTGCGACCGCCTCCGCGGTATCGGGTCCCCCGAGTGTGCCGGTCACTCCCACGGGCAGATACCAGGCTTGCTTGTCTTTGCTGAGAGCCTGACTCGCAGTGAGGGGATCGCTCAGCAGGTCTCGGACGGCGATGACGTGCTTGTCGTCCGCCCGCAGGGTGTCGACAAGCACGTGGTATCGATCGCGGGTGTTGTCGGACAGGCCTGCACTGTTCTCCATCACTACGAATACTGTGGTCTTGGCGCCGCGCTCGTCGAAAGCGGCGCCCATACGGTCCAAGGTCTGAAAAGACGGGACTCCGGCCGGGATCGGATCCACAGATTGTTCCCGTATCACTGACTCCAGTTGAGGAAAGAGAAGGCCTAAGCCGATGGCGGCGCCGAGCCAGACCAGCGTCACAATCCCTTTGCGGCGGAGGGTAAACCATGCAACCCGCTCAAGGGTCGGACTGTATTCGCCGAGTTTCTCGCCCCCTCTCGACGGGCGGGTTCGAATGGGAGACGAACTCACCATGTGAAATTTCCTCTCGACCTGAAGTGGGCGACCCAATCGTGCGCACCCGTTATGCGAACGTCCGTGCGGCGGTGGATGGTTGTCACTTGCGGTGGTGCTCGGCCATGTCTTCGACCTCCTCGAGAGTGGTGGGCAGGTGGTATGGGGGGGTGCTCTTACCTGAGATGCGGTATCGGCCCCAGAAGTCGGGATCCCCGACGACACACTCCGCTCGGCCCTCGGGGGTCGTAAATACAGCGATCGCGCGGGCGCCCTTCAGGAGCTCGTCGAGCTCATCATTCTTCTGAATCCGGCCATACCAGGTGTAGAGGCCGTTCAGCGGCTGGAAATAGCCTTTGATCTTCGCTTCGACATGGATCTCCGTCCCGCGGCACACCAGGGTTCCTTCGCCGGAGTAGTCGAGGTCATGGTCGTCAGACATGCAGCCCTACCTTCTTCGCATTGAGCGTTGACAAATAACGCGGTTCGTGGATACTAGCAGTACCAGATACTGCGAGTAATGGGTACTGGGCGCCAGGCCCCGACTCCCAGCCTTGAACGACCGAGGAGAAGACATGACCGTGCAGGATGCCCATATCAAGCCCGACTTTTCACAGGAGGGCATGGCCCGGGTGAACGGGCGCAAGCCCGTCGACATGGAACGATCTGCAGGTCGTCTGTTGCGGTCTTCCGCGGAGAAGTTCTACGACGCGGAGATCGACATCGACTGGGAGTCGCCCTGGGAGGAAGGCAAGTACTTTCTGCCAGAGCACCGGGTGTCGCTATACGGCACCAAACTATGGAACAAGATGACCGAGGAGCAGCGTCGCGAGCTGGGACGCCACGAGATCGTGAGCATCCTCAGTTTCGGCATCTACGCAGAGAACCTCTTGAGTTCGGCGCTCCTGCGCATGTCGGCAAAGGGGGCCCTAACCGATCAGAAGTCCCTATACGCGCTAACAGAAATCGGCGATGAGTCCCGCCATTCCACTATGTTCGCGCGCCTCATTAACAAAACAGGCGTGCCCCCTTACAAGCTCCCTAAGGGCTTCTTGAGCTTCGCAAAGATCCTGCATTTCGTCCCGCTCGGACCGTCGGTGTCCGGAGCCACGCTGCTGATCGAGGAAATCCTGGACCGCGCCCAGCGCGAGGCGATGAACGACCCCAGTATGCAGCCTCAGCTTCGCCAGCTCATGAAGATCCATGTCCTCGAGGAAGCCCGTCACATTACCTTTGCGCGACTGGAGATGATCGAAGGCATGCAGCGTCGACGTAAGGCGACGCGCGCTTGGCACCGAGGGGTGCTTGCCGTCATCGCGAACCTGGCGTACCCGCTGCTCATTAATCCGAAAGTGTACCCCGCAGTGGGAATTAGCCGCTGGCGTGGCGTATGGGCACAACAAACCAGCCCAAACTATCGGACCAACCTGCAGTTCATGTCGGAGCCCATGATTCGGTTCTTCCATGAGGCGGGAATGCTGGAAGGCAAGTTCACAATGGCCATGTGGCGCGCGACGCGGAGCCTTCCCGACGATCTCCGCTGATCTCCGTTCACGCGGCCGAGCCGTCACGGTCGACATCAGTTAGACCTGTGCGGAGCATTCTCGATGGCTTCGCGATCACTTCCGCCTCAACAGATCACCCGCTGCCACTGTGCGCAGGTGATGTGTTGTGCCAACGAACCCACGAGGGAGAAAGCATAAACATGGCATCTTCAACTACCCGGCGCGCCTCGCGCGCCGCCGCCAAAACCGACTCAACCGACGACCCGATTTCGACCAAGATTCTGATCATCGGAAGCGGGTTCTCTGGTCTCGGGATGGCCGCACAGCTAAGACGTCGCGGGTACAGCGACTTTCTAATCCTGGAGAAGGCAAGCTCCGTCGGTGGAACCTGGCGCGACAATACCTATCCGGGCTGTGCATGTGACGTCCCGTCGCTGATGTACTCGTACTCATTCGAAAGTCGAGGTAGCTGGTCGAAGGTGTGGTCGTCACAACCAGAAATTGAGCGGTATCTACAAGACGTCGCGGACAAGCGCGGCGTGACACAAAAGATTCATTTCGGTCAGAAGTTGGTTTCCGGATACTGGAGCGAGTCAGAGTCGCGGTGGCACCTGCGTACTGAGTCCGGACGTGAGTACATTGCTCAGTTCGTAGTTTCAGGAGTCGGTGCGCTGCATATCCCCAATTTTCCCGAAATTTCGGGGATTGAGGACTTTAAAGGCGAAGCGTTTCACTCCGCACAGTGGGATCATTCGGTGGATCTGGAGGGCAAGCGTGTCGCCGTGATCGGCACTGGTGCCAGCGCTATCCAGTTTGTGCCGTTCGTACAGAAGGAGGCCATGTCCCTCAAGGTCTTCCAGCGAACCCCTGCCTGGGTCCTACCCCGCAAGAATTTCACCGTTCCGCCGGCCCTGCGGACTCTTCTGAGCAGACTCCCGATTGCACGTCGTATCGCCAGGTGGTCGGTGTACTGGGGTGCGGAGAGCCTAGCCTTCGGCCTCAACGGTCACTCCAACCTTATGCGGCCAATCGAACGGGTCGCTCGGTGGAACATTGAACGCTCCATCTCTGATCCGGCACTACGCAAGAAACTGACCCCGTCATATCGCATCGGCTGTAAGCGAATTCTGGGGTCAAACGACTATTACCCTGCACTTGCGGCGCCCAACACCACCGTCATCAGCGATCGGATTGAGAGGGTCACCGCTGATTCCATCATCACCTCAGACGGCGTCGAGCACCTCATCGACGTAATTATTTATGCGACCGGTTTTCACGTGACTGATGGTTTCGATCAGCTCGCCCTGAAAGGTGCCACTGGCGAGGATCTCCCGTCCCACTGGCATCAGACGGGGATTAACACGCACCTGGGCATCACGACCGAGGGTTTTCCCAACCTGTTTTTCCTCCTCGGACCCAACACGGGCCTCGGCCACAACTCAGTGGTGTTCATGATCGAGCAACAGATCAAATACATCATGAAGGCCATCGACACAGTAGAAAGCCGAGGCGCTGAGAAGGTTGACGTACGCCCGTCCGTGCAAGAACAGTTCAACACCGACATCCAGCGGAAGCTGGCCAAGGGAGTGTGGACCAACGGCGGCTGCACGAGTTGGTATCTCGACTCGCAGGGCGTCAACCGGACCGTGTGGCCGGGCTTCACATGGCAGTACTGGCGCGCCACAAAAGATTTCGACCCCGCCGAGTACGACATCGCCTGAGCCCGAACGCACGGAGAGACACGATTCGTAGAAATGGTGAGACGACAGTGAGCAATTCTGACCGGCATGATTACACAGGCAAGGTGGCAGTGATCACCGGTGCCGCGTCAGGGATCGGTCGGTCTCTGGCACTCCAGTTGGCGGAGCGAGGTGCCGCACTGGCACTGTCCGACATTGATGAGATGCACTTGAAGGAGACTGCAGAACTTTGCCGCACCACGTATGCGGCGACGGTAACCGCCGCCGTACTAGACGTTGCGGACCGCAGTGCGTTTCAGGACTATGCCGACGGAGTGCGGTCAGAGTCGGGCCACGTCGACATGGTGTTCAACAACGCCGGCGTGGCCTTGGGCGTCGACGTGGTCGACATGACCTGGGAAGACTTCGACTGGCTCATGGGCATCAACTTTGGCGGAGTCGTTAACGGGTCGAAGGCGTTTCTGCCTCACCTGATCGCGTCCGGGGACGGACATCTCATTAACACGTCGAGCGTCTTCGGCTTGATCGGAATCCCCAGCCAGAGCGCATACAATGCCGCGAAATTCGGCGTCAGAGGCTTCACCGAGGCGCTCCGACAGGAGATGAAAATCAGTCGATACCCGGTCACAGTGACATGTGTGCACCCGGGGGGTGTAAAAACCAACATCGTCAACAATGCCCGAGGCGTTTCCGCCATGGGGGCAGACACCGCGACTGTCGCCTCGCTGTTCGACAGGATCGCACGAAGCACCCCGGATAAAGCAGCGGCGACAATCCTCAAAGGTATGGACAAGAAGAAGGCACGAGTGTTGATCGGTGCGGACGCCCGCGGTTTCGACTTCGTGGCACGGGTGATCGGTCCCCGCTACCAGGACATCGCGGCGCCACTGACACGGGCGGGTTACGCGGTCGCACGTAGACAGGGGATCCTCAAGTGACCGTCGAACCCGATGCACGTCCGGCTGCCGCAGCCCGCTCACGCACCTTGCGCGTCTCAGAAGTGACCCAGGAAACGAAAGACTCCGTCACCATTTCGTTCGAGATCCCCGATGCCATGGTCGAGGAGTTCAAGCATGTCCCAGGGCAATTCATCACCGTGAAGATCCCATCTGATCGGACCGGTCATGTCGCACGATGCTACTCGTTGAGCAGCTCGCCTCACGTCGAGGACTTCCGTCTCGAGATCGGGATCAAGCGGACGGAGAACGGTTACGCATCGAACTGGCTGTGCGACAACGCGATGACGGGAATGGAGTTGACCGTCCTCCCGCCGTCGGGGCACTTCACGGCTAAGAATCTCGACGTCGATTTTCTATTCTTTGCAGGAGGAAGTGGGATCACTCCGGTCTTGTCGCTGATTAAGTCGGCGCTTGTGTGCGGCGGGGGCGAAGTCACACTGTTCTACGCGAATCGCGATGCCGAGTCGATCATGTACGAGGGCCAACTGGCGCAGATCGCCTCCGAGTTCCCCGAGCGTTTCACGGTCTTCCACTGGTTGGAGTCGGCTATGGGGATTCCGGCACCTGAGGATGTCGAATCCGCCATACGTGAGCACCGCGGTGCACAGATCTACACCTGTGGTCCGGCGCCGTTCATGGATCTGGTTCAGAAGTCGGCGGAGGCCTGCGGTGTCGAGCACGCCTCGGTACATCGAGAAGTCTTTCAGTCACTGACCGGAGATCCATTCGAGACAGCCACGATGCGTCAGCTCAGTGACGACGATGGTGTGGCGACCGCCACGGTCTATCTGAATGGGCAGTCCATCACGACTGAGTGGCCGCGCAACACTCCGTTGCTCGACGTGCTATTGGCCCAAGGTCACAATGCCCCGTACTCCTGCCGAGAAGGGGCCTGCAGCGCGTGCGTATGCAAGCTGGTTGAGGGTGATGTAGAAATGGCACAAAACCACATCCTCGTTGAAGATGACATTGCCGACGGTGAACGGCTTGCGTGTCAGGCACTTCCGCTGACGGATGCAGTCACGGTGAGCTTCGATGACCTCTGAGATAGCGAGCGAGTCGCGAGGATCGCGGCACCTCGAGGTCCTCTCCTCCGACGGAACCAGGTTGTTCGCCCAGGAATTCGGCCCGGGCCGGGATGCTCCACTTCTAGTCTTTAGTCACGGCTGGGCCTGTCAGGGGCGTTTCTGGCGGCCACAGATCGAACAGTTCGCGGCGACGCATAGGGTAGTGGTCTACGACCAACGCGGACACGGGTGGAGCGACCGGGGCCGGGTACCGTTCTCGGCGAGACTTCTGGCCGATGACTTGGAGGCCGTAGTTCGGGCGGTAGCCACTCCCACCGACAAGGCTGTCGTGGTCGGACACAGCATGGGAGGTATGTCCATCATGAGCTGGGCAGCTGAGTACCCAGCCTCGGTGTCGGAGCTGGCCCGCGGAGTAGTACTGGCAAGCACCGGGCCATCACAGTTGGTGGATCGGTCAACGTTACTCAAAGTTCCCCGCCAGCTACGACCGAGACTTGAACGGGCCTTCGCGGCTAGTCTTGCGGTCGCGGGACCCGAGATGCAGGACACGCGTTTGTCTCGCCGCCTGATTCGTTACGGAACCCTGGGCCCGGGCGCGACTGTCGAGGTAATCGATGAGTGCGCCGACATCGTGTTGCGATGCCCACCACAGGTGCGGGGGATGTGGGGTGCGGTTTTGGCGACAATCGACGTCAGCAGGGGTGTTGACTCGCTGACAGTGCCGGCGGCGGTCATCGTGGGCGATGCCGACAGACTGACCCCGGCGGCCCATTCGGTGGATCTCGCAGCGCGACTGGGTCGGCAGGGCGTTCTATTTGAATTCACTCTTCTCGACAAGGTCGGTCACATGTCCAACCTAGAGGCCGTTGAAGACTTCAATTCAGCTGTGGCCAGGTTAGACAGATCCGCCTGAAGCTCGTCTCATCAACCAATGCCTCGGCCACGCGGGCGCCACGTGCTCACCGGCGCGACGAGTCGTCCATCCTGATAACCTAGGAGGCCATGTCTGTAGTCCGTCGAATCTCCGCGGCCCCGGTGAAAGTGCAGCGTCGTGTGCGCGACGCACGAAGCACGCGTTGGGACGACCACCGCGCTGTCGTTAAGGCTGAACTCGTCGACGCGGCTATACGCGCGATCGAAAAGTTCGGCGATGCTGTGAGCATGGACGATTTTGCGGAAGAGGCAGGTGCGTCGAAACCTAAGCTCTACCGCCATTTCGGTGACAGAGCTGGGCTCTATTCCGCCGTGGCAGCACGTCTGGGTTCGATGATGTGGGAGTCCGCACAGTCAACTCTGCTCTCCGGACAGCAGGACTCCGTCGACGAGCTCTTCCGGTCAGCGATCTCCGCATACGTGTCATTGGTCGACGAGCATCCGGCGGTCGTCCGCTTCCTCATGACGAACCACATGTTTCAGTATTCTGAGTCCGGCGAGGGAGGGGCCGCGGATCAGCTGAGATCGGCAATGGATATTATTTCCGACGAGTTCGCCCGTAGCCTCCAATCGGTCGGTGCCGACGAGTCCCTCGTCGCCGTCGTAGTGGCCTCCATCTTGGGGGCGGGCCTATCAGCTACCCAATGGTGGATCGATCACGGTCGGCTCAATGGAATGAGCAAGGACCTGTTCTCCGCGCACCTTTATCAGACGTCGTGGGGGATCATTGACGGCGCTGCGGCCACAGTGGGCGTTCGCTTCCGCAGAGACAGACCCTTCGGCGACCCCGCGTTCGCCACTCGCCTCGGACTAGACTGATCCCGCTCGCGAGAGACGGTGCCGCCCCAGTCTCCGCCCTCAGTATTTGATCACAACTGTGTTCCTTATCGCGAGGAGCACTTGTCCAAGTGTCGGATGGGCGGGTCGAACGACTCGTCGTCTACCACCTGATCTAGTGTCATCACGTCGCCCCCGGTGATGAAGCCGGCGAGCCAGTCAGGCCCCAGGTCTGGCGCGACCAGTAGGACCGAATCAACTCGTAGGAACTGATGCCCACGATCTCGTGGTTCACCCCGTCGGACTCCGGTAGCGACCCACCTCAGTCGATCCAGATGCGAAAGGGCCGGGCTAGGGCCAGCCACTCACCGATGCGGTGCTGGCAGTTCTTCTAAACGGCGGACCTTAGGGATCTGGCGGCGGAGTCCAGTGAGGTGGCAAGGCTCGACTCAGTGTCAGTTAGAACCGCCGCGGCCTCGATGACGTGGTCGAGCCGGGTAGCAGCGGTCGAGCCCTTGTGTACGGCCGCCTGAGCGACTGATGTCCATGCTGCAGCCGCTCGGTGAGCATCTCTGGCAAGGTCGCTGGTTGCAGCATCGCCGGTCAGTCGGGCGATCTCGTCGCAGCCACACGCGAGTAGTCGTCGGAACAGGCCACCACCCGTACCTGCCTTCTCGATGAATGCACCAAGACTGAATAGGTGGACTTCGAGCACGTCGGAGGGCAGCTCATGCCAGAGCACCACGTCAGAGGATAGTGCTAGGGCTGCGTCTATTCCGTGTGTCCCCGAGTGTTCGACAGGGCCGGCGATCGTGGATCCTGCGGGCGCGCGCATGCATGCCGCAGATTGCGCGAACGCCTCCGCAGCCACGACGGCGATTGACGGTAGCGCCTCGGGCCAGTCAATGCGGAAGAGCGTATGTCGGGTCGGCTCGGGGAAGGTCATCGAGCGTCGGGCTCGCGCCAGCGCGTCGAAGGGAACCTGTTGAATTTCGACGCGATCGTTGTCTGCGACGTAAGCGATTTCTGCGTCGCTGTCGTAGCCCACTATGACGATATCGTGGCGACTCATGCGCAACTGAACGCGCAGGTAGGGCAATTCAGCAATTTCGGCCCACACGAGCGCGGGCCGGCCGCGGTCGAGTTCGTCGCGGACGAGATCCCACCCTAGCTGGGGATCGTCGGTGGACCGGACCTCCACCGTAGCGCCGAGACGGCGGGGGAGGTCCATCTCGAAGTCAGGACCACGTCCTACCAGATACAACGGCGGCACGAGGGCGTCGGTGCGAACATACGTGAGCGAGAGTGCTCCGCCCAGAGCGAACACCAGACCCTCGTTCGGTGGCCCGTCGAAGCCTAGTCCCGACCACTCCATCAAGTCGCGCATCGCGCTGGAGCCGCAATGGCCGCCCATTCGGTGTGGATAGGTGTCGAGCAATGACTCGGACATTGTCATGGTCTCCCTAGTGGTGGTGGACACTGTGCGACGGGATCTGGCCGACAGGTGGTGGCACGGGTGTTCGAGCGGGCAGTAACCTGCGGCGGTAGCCCGCCGGAGCGCACACTATGCGCGGAATGCGTCGGACGGAGCTGGCCGTCCCGAGAAGATCAGAGGGCCGTAGGCATGCCGCAGGCCCGCCAGGATTTCCTCGAGGGGCAAGTCGTTGTAGACGCCGCGTTCGTGCACGTACTCCATGTGCGCGGAGCCGTCCGCCGCGTGCGCGTGAAACAACGCGTCGCGATCGCCGGTGAAGTCGATAGGTGGGACCCCGAATCGAGTGCACAATTCAATGTTGAACGCGGGTGTAGCTTTCAACCAGCGCCCCTCGATGTAGACGTGGCTGTATCCGTGATATACGAAGACGTCGGTTCCCATGAGTTCGCGCAGCGCGTCGGTCTGCAGATGATTGCGTACATCAGCGAAGCCGAGCCGGGCCGGTATGTTTGCCGCGCGGAACGCGGCTGTCAGTACGACCGCTTTGGGTACGCAGTACCCACGTCCGGACTCGATGACATGGCTGGCCCGGTAATGATCGGGCTTGTCAGAGACGGTGTAGGGGTCGTAACGGATCTGGTCTCGGACTGCGGCGAAGAGGCGCCGCGCCTTCTCGCGATCGGTGTCCGCGTCGCCGACCGCGTCTTGGGTGAAGGCCTGCACGGTCGCGTGATGGATGTCGAGGAAGGTCGATGCTGTGAGCGCCGCCGCCGGCCTTTCCGCTGCCGCGGGTGATGTGGTCATGGTGTGGCTCCGATCAGTTCGGACCTGTCGAGCGACGAACGCTGTGCGATCGTACGCTTCGCGTTCATGAAATCCTTGGGTCTGTTGACGCAGTCCGCGGCGATCAGCTCGCCGTCGTTGAAGTAGTAACAGGTGAAGTCACGGTCGTGGTCAGGGTCACCGCTGACCAGTACCTCGTCGTACCCGGTGTTGAGCCCGGCGATCTGCAGCTTCAGATCGTATTGATCGGACCAGAACCAAGGCAGCGCGGTGAGACCGGCTTCGTTGCCGCAGATGGTCGCTGCCGCGACCTTGGCCTGCTCGGTGGCGGCCGCCACACATTCGAGGCGGACGCGCCTGTCGTACCGTGCGATCCGTTGGTTGACGCAGTCGCCGGCGGCGACGATGTCGGGGTCGCTGGTGCGTGCATGGTCGTCGACGATGACTCCGTCGTCAACCTCGAGGCCCGCGGCGACCGCGAGATCCGTGTTGGGAATGATGCCGACACCGACGATGACGAGGTCCGCGGCCAGGGTCTCACCGTCGGCGAGCACCACCTCTTCGACTCGCCCCTCCCCGCGAAAACCCTCGACCAACGCGCTGGTGCGAACATCGACACCCTCGGTCCGGTGGGTACGGTCGAAAAACCTCGAGACCACCGGCGCGGTCACCCGCTCGAGCACGCGTTCCGCAGCCTCGAGAACAGTGACGTCCACACCCTGAGCTCGAAGTGAGGCGGCCGTCTCCAGGCCGATATAGCCGCCGCCGACGATGACGGCCCGGCAACCTGGCACCACCGCGGCACGGATGGCCTCGACGTCGGTGGCGGTGCGCAAGTAGTGGACGCCCGTCAACTCGGCGCCCGGAACGGTCAGCGCGCGGGCGCGCGCGCCGGTGCACAGTGCCAGCGTGGCGTAAGACACCACGTCTCCACTGTTGAGGGTGACGGTGTGCGCGGAACGGTTGATCGCCGTCGCCGTTCCGTCCACGAGCTCGATCCGCTGCTTGTCGTAGAACTGACGTCCGCGGATCGCGCAGTCATCAAGCTGTGATGCACCTGCCAGGTATGCCTTGGACAGCGGTGGACGCTGGTAGGGGAGCCTGCCCTCGTCGCCGATCAGCAAGACATCCCCGGCCCATTTCTCCTTTCGGAGAGCGCCCGCGAGTTGGACGCCGGCGTGGCTCGCGCCGAGGATGACGACCTGATCAGCCGTCACATTTCCCCCTTGGGGGTCAGGCGAACCATCATCTTGCTGATCCCACGGACAAAGTTCGATTGCACGTACTCCGGCTCACCCACCACCTCGATGTTGTCGAAGCGAGGGAGGAGCTCCTCCCACAGGATGCGTAGCTGGAGCTCGGCGAGCCGGTTGCCCATGCAGCGGTGTACACCGAAACCGAACGCGATGTGGTTGCGGGCGTTGGCCCGGTCGATGATGAGCTCGTCTGGACGCTCGAAGACGCGCTCGTCTCGGTTGCCCGAGGCGTACCACATCACCACCTTGTCACCCTTGCGGATGAACTGGCCGCCGAGCATGACGTCCTTCTTGGCGACCCTGCGCATGTAAGCAAGAGGGGTCTGCCAGCGGATGATCTCCGACACCGCGTTGGGGATGAGGTCGGGGTTGGCCTTGAGCTTCTCGAACTGCTCGGGGTATTCGTTGAGGGCCAGCACTCCGCCGCTCATGGAGTTGCGGGTCGTGTCATTGCCGCCGACGATCAGCAGCACGAGGTTACCGAGGAACTCCATGGGGCGATCGTCGAGGAGGTTCTTGGTGTCCTCGTTGCTTTGCAGCATGGTGATGAGGTCGAAGCCAGGCTCTTCGCCGGCCACGGTACGTGCCGCCTTGTCCCGCCACAGCGAACTCAGGCCTTGCGCCATCGCGACCATCTCACGGAAGACCCTGTCGTTGTCCGAGGGGCCGCCGTTGGCCTGCTCCATCGAGGTCGCGAGGTCGGACCATTCGACCAGCTTGTGCCGCTTGTCGTAAGGGAAGTCAAGTAGCGTCGCGAGCATGCGTGCAGTGAGTTCGATCGACACAGTCTGGACCCAGTCAAACGGCTCGTTGAGTGGGAGGCCGTCGAGGACTTCGCGGACGCGCGCGCGGATGAGCCCCTCCATCTCACGAAGGTTCTTCGGAGCCACCACGCCCTGCACTGCGGCGCGCTGCTTGTCGTGCCGGGGCGGATCCATCGCGATGAACATCGCGATGTCCATGAAACGCGGGGGCCTGCCGATGATGATGAACGGTTCGGCGGAGAACGCCTCGTGATTCTTGTCGACCGCGATGATGTCGGCGTGTCGCGTGACCGACCAGAACGGACCGAAGGGGCTCTCCGAACGGAAGTGCACCGGCGCCTCGTTGCGGACACGCTCGAAGTACGAGCGCCACATACCCTGGCGATACAGGAACGGGTTACTCAGGTCGATTTCGGCGAGATCGACCTCGTCCACCGGCGGGATCGGGGTCTCGGTGAAGATCTTCTGGCCGTCGGTCCTTGTGACGATTCGGCGGGTCTTGTCATAGACATGCGCCCCCCGGATCTGAAGGTCGATCGGGATCATTGATTGCGCCTTCTCGGCGACGGTGGCTGCGATGCTCATGATTGCATTCCTTCGTCGTTGCGGGTCAGAGTTGGAATTCCGGGAGGCGAACAGTCAGGCCGTCCCACTCCTCAGTCGCGATCATCTGGCAGGACAGCCGCGAGGTTCCTTCCCGTTCCGGATGCATGCTCAGCATCTCTTCCTCGCCCTCGCCGCTGCGCCCGACGGTCTTGATCCACGCCGGGTCGACAATGACGTGACACGTACCGCAGGCCGCTTCGCCACCACAATCACCGTCGATGCCGGGGACGGCTTCGTCGACGGCGGTCTGCATGAGCGACTTCCCCTCCACGAGATCGGCTTCGTAGTCGTCTCCATCGTGGGTGATGTATGTGATCGTGGCCATGGCCACCTCCTTGCACGTATGAGGTTCCCCTTGAGTGTGAATGTGCGGATCCCGACCGATCCATGTGTGAACGTCGCAATCTGTTGTTAATCTGGCTCACGTGACCCTCGGTGAATCCGGTGTGCCCCCGTTGGCGTTTGCACAGCTTCTCGACAGCGGTGCGCTGGGCACGGAGGCGACGAGCGCATTCGGTCGGATAATGGCCCAGGAGGGCACCGACCTCAGAACGTTGATCACGCAAGAAGCGCAGGTGCCGATGCAATGGTTTCATGACGTGTATCCGACGATGGGGCCGCACGACGGGTTTCGGCTGGGCCTCGCATTCGCTGAGCACGCTCAGCTGACCTCCTTCGGTCCACTGAGCCTGCCGCTGGTCAGTGCCGGGTCGGTCGTTGACATCGTCGAGTTGCTTCGTTTTCTGCCGTTGATCTCGACGGCGCTAAGTGCGGACTTTCATCATGGCGCCAGTGGTCTTACCATCGGTCTCGCAGGGCGCACCGACAGCGCGGGTACCGACTGCTTTGCCGTCACTTATGGGGGCCTGACCGTTCTGCGTCTGGTGAAAATACTCACAGGAGATGTGTCCTCAGCAGAGTTACACCTGACCTGCCCGGCGCCGACCGAGCCGCTGAACGTGGGAGAGATAGGGCATCGAGTCGTCTTCGATGCGCCAGCGTCATTTGTTCGCATACCAGCCGAGGCGCTTCATGAGGTGTGCCGCTTTTCCGATCCCGTCGCCTACCGGATCGGTACCGCCGAACTGCGACGGCTCTGCGATCAGCGGCGTCACAACTCGTACACGCAGCGCGTCCGAGCCCAGTTTGATGCAGACCCTGCTCGAGTCAACGCTAGTCGGATCGCAGCAGAGCTGTCGGTATCGGTAAGCACACTCAAACGGCACCTACACGCCGAGGGCACCACCCTGCGCCGCCTACGACAGCAATTCATGCAGGAGCACGCCATCCTCCGACTTCTCGATCCCGGCGTCGGAATCGGCCAGATTGCTACCGAACTGGGGTACTGCGACGTCGCAAGCTTTTCTCATGCGTTTGCTCGGTGGGTCGGCTGCTCCCCGTCGCAGTTTCGACTTCGACGTGCACGCCCGCCAGCCGCATGAATGCTCGACCAGCCCAATCGGGGCGTCAGCTGATTACACCACAACGAATTTCGCGACTGGTTCATAACGTTTCGATACGGTAACCCGGGCCCGCCCCGTCCGAAGCGCACGGTCGTTACAAGTCAGCCAGCATCGCCTACGCGGCAATTCTCAGCCACACCTCAACGTCTGCCGCCTCGCCGAGGACACCAGCCGGTTCGTTCTAGCCACCGTTATGGCCGCCATGGTGGGGTTCTCGAACAGTCTCGGCGAGGAAGTCGGTCGTTATGGCATCGGAGTCTCACTCGTCTGCCCTTCGGAGGTCAACACCGACTACTTCGAACGGAACGATGCAGACATGGGGTGGTACCCCCGGATGTCGCAGTGGTTTCCGGTTCTGGAGCCCGAAGACGTCGCTCGACGAACTGTCCGGGCGATACGCACCAACCGGCGTGAGGCCATCTTTCCCTGGGAATGGCGCTGGCCACCTGGCTGCACAAGCGATTCCCGAAGATGGGGATCAGTGTTCTCAAAGCGCTCGGCTTGGCTTGTTCCGTCCACGCGTCATCCCGCCGGGGGAGCTGGCGGGCTTGCGAACAAGGCGAGAATGACAGCGTGGATCTGCACGACGGATTCGGCACGCGAACCCCGGAGCTGGAGCAGGTGGCTCACGGTGAGTCGTACGAAGATCTCGGTGATCGACTCCAGCGCGAATTCGTCGAGATCGGGCTTCCGAGAACGGATCTGATCGGCTACCACCTGCGTCGCCCGCCCGAGGACGACCTCTGAGTCGACGGTGACCAGCGACAGGAGTTCGCCGCCCTGGAGTCTGCCCGAGATGATCGACATCAGAAGCTCGTTGTCCTCACCAAGGGTCAGTGTGCGCTCCGCGGCGGCTGTGAGTCCGTCAACGATGTCCTGTTCGTCCGCGATGCCCTCGACGACCCCGTGGAGGAAGCGGTCTGCCTCGCGTGCGATCAGCGATGCCGCAAGCTGATCCCTGGTCCCGACCTCGTTGTAGAGGGTCGTACGGCTGATTCCGACCTCGCGCGCCACCCGGGACATGTTCACCGCGGACCATCCCCGTTCCACCACGAGATCGCGAGCGGAGTCGAGTATGCGATCGCGCAGCAGGTCGCGTACTTCGTCGTGGAAGCTCGGGGGCGTAGCCATGTGTCCATCATGCCCGAATTGGCATGCAGGCCTAAGGCGCCCGCCTGAGTGTTTGACACATTAGGCAATTATGTGTAGAAACAATACAGTTCATCTCACAGTGTCAACACACTGTGTCCGGCCGCACCGCCCCGCTTGGCCAGGACGGACAGAAGCGGCGACCGGCACACGGTCATCACAGGGACGTGTTCCTGTAGAGGCTCAATCAGCCACGTAATACCCACGCCCACAGACGATTGCGAGCATCCAATGAACGCTGAGGCGAGCGAGAAAGACACCGACTACGACGTCCTGGTGATCGGCTCCGGGTTCGGCGGCAGCGTCACCGCCCTTCGCCTGGCAGAGAAGGGCTACCGGGTCGGCGTTCTCGAAGCCGGCCGCAGATTCGACGATGCGGACTTCGCCAAGACCAGCTGGGACGTTCGACGATTCCTGTGGGCGCCGAAGCTGGGTGCGTACGGGATTCAGCGCATCCACCTACTTCGCGACTGTGTCATCTTGGCCGGGGCGGGAGTCGGGGGGGGCTCTCTCAACTACGCCAACACCCTTTACCAGCCGGGATCAGCATTCTTCGGCGATCCGCAGTGGGCGCACATCACAGACTGGGAAGACGAGCTGACGCCCTACTACGACCAGGCGCGTCGCATGCTGGGCGTGGTCACCAACCCGCACATGACGCCTGCCGACGAGATCATCCGGTCGGTGGCCGACGACATGAGTGTCGGCGACACGTTTGTCCAGACTCCGGTCGGGGTGTACTTCGGCGAGCCCGGTCGTACCGTGTCGGATCCCTACTTCGGTGGGGTCGGACCGGATCGCACCGGCTGCATCGAGTGCGGCGAGTGCATGACAGGTTGCCGTCACGGTGCCAAGAACACGCTGCTCAAGAACTACCTCGGGCTCGCCGAACGCGCTGGAGTGGTGGTGAATCCGCTGACCACCGTCACCGACGTGCGTCAGCGACCCGATGGCTCCTGGACAGTCGACACAGTCAAGACCGGTGCCTGGATTCGTAAGCGCGAGAAGGCGTTCACCGCTCACAATGTCGTCTTCGCGGCGGGTACCTGGGGTACCCAGCAGTTGCTGCACAAGCTCAAGGACTCCGGCCGCCTTCCTGAGCTCTCGACGCGACTGGGCGAGTTGACCAGGACCAACTCCGAGTCGATCCTCGGGGCCACCCGTTACCGCGTCGACGAATCCCTCGACCTCACCAAGGGCGTGGCGATCACGTCGTCGTTCTACCCCACGCCGGACACCCACGTCGAACCCGTCCGATACGGCAAGGGCTCCAACGCGATGGGGTTGTTGCAGGCGCCGATGACCGACGGCGACGGACGGTTGCCGCGATGGCTGCGATTCATCGGCGTCGCGCTCCGGGATCCACTCGCCACAGCACGTGTCCTGGCGGTGAAGGGCTGGAGCGAGCGGACCGTGATCGCACTGGTGATGCAAAACCTCGACAACTCGATCACCACTTTCACAAAGCGCGGTCTGTTCGGTCGCCGGCTCACCAGCAAGCAGGGGCACGGCGAGCCCAATCCCACCTGGATCCCCGCGGGCAACGAAGCCACGCGGCGCATCGCCGAGAAGATCGGCGGCACCTCCGCCGGAACGTGGGGCGAGGTGTTCAACGTGCCGATGACCGCACACTTCCTCGGCGGATGCGTGATCGGGGACGATGAGGACAACGGTGTGATCGACCCATATCACCGCGTGTACGGCTATCCGTCGCTGAGTGTGGTCGACGGTTCGGCCGTGTCCGCGAATCTGGGCGTCAACCCGTCGCTGACCATAGCTGCTCAGGCCGAGCGGGCCGCCGCGTTGTGGCCGAACAAGGGGGAGAAGGACCTTCGCCCGATCCAGGGTTCGGGTTATCGGCGCATCGAGCCCACCGAACCCCGGTCGCCGATCGTGCCGGTCTCGGCGCCTGGAGCGCTGCGACTGCCCATCATTCCTGTCCGTCGAGTGGCAGACGAGAAGATCTCGCGGGCCGCAACGCGTGAGAGCTCCGACGCCCGATGAGCGCACTCGCCCCCGAAACAGCGCTCCCGGAACGACGCCAATCGTCAACGCTCGCACCGGTTCTCAAGAAGGCGCGCCACGGTACCGAAATGGTCGGCGACTTCTTCCTCACCTTCTGGGGCATCGTCAAGATGCTCCCACGGCGTCCCTTCCAGTGGCGTGAGCTGGTGGCGCAGGCGTGGTTCATCGCGAGCGTATCGATTGTCCCGACCATGCTGATGTCGATCCCGTTCTGCGTCATGGTGGTGTTCCAGATCAACGTTCTGCTGAACGAGATCGGTGCGATCGACCTGTCCGGTGCGGGCGCGGGTGTGGCCGTCATCCGAGAGATCGGACCCATCGTCACGGTTCTCGTCGTCGCGGGCGCAGGTGCCACCGCGATCTGCGCCGATCTCGGTTCGCGCACCATCCGCGAAGAGATCGACGCCATGAAGGTGCTCGGTATCGACCCGATCCAGCGACTCGCAGTTCCGCGCGTGATCGCCTCCTGCGGCGTCGCGGTGTTCCTGAACGGCCTGGTGACCGCCATCGGCCTGGCCGGGGGATACGTGTACGGCGTCTTCCTCCAAGGTGCCACGCCGGGTCAATACATCACCGCGATCCCGATCCTCACCGGAATTCCCGACCTACTCATCAGCGAGCTCAAGGCCGGCATCTTCGGTCTGCTGGCCGCACTGGTGGCCTGCCATCTCGGCTTCAACGCGGGAGGCGGACCGAAGGGTGTCGGCGACGCCGTGAACCAGACCGTTGTCTTCAGCTTTGTGCTGCTGTTCCTCGCGAACGCGGTCATCACCACGCTCGCACTGCACTGAAGGCCTCGACATGACTGCGCGAACACAAGAGCAGGGACCACGTTGACATCGACTCAGATGCCCACCGAACCGTCGCGGCGACTGACCGACCGGTTGGACGCCGGGAAGGCGCTGAAGCCCGCCGAATCCTTCGGAGAGAAACTGGCGTTCTACGGGGTGGCGCTGCGGGCGGTACCCAAGGCGATGACCCACTATCGTCGCGAGACCTTGCGCCTGCTAGCTGAGGTGTCGCTCGGCGCAGGTGCACTCGCCATCATCGGCGGGACCGTCGTGATCATCGGATTCCTCACGGCTGCAGCCGGATACGAGGTCGGTCAACAGGGATCGAGTTCACTGGGGCGCGTCGGTGTGGAAGCGATGTCGGGCTTCATTTCCGCCTTCTTCAACACCCGCGAAGCGATCCCGGTCATTGCTGGCGTCGCACTCACGGCGACGGTGGGCTCCGGTTTCACTGCGCAACTCGGTGCCATGCGCGTGAGCGAGGAGATCGACGCGCTCGAGGTGATGTCGGTTCAGTCGCTGCCCTATCTGGTGTCGACGCGGATCGCGGCGGGACTCGCCGCTGTGGTGCCGCTGTACGCGATCGCCCTCTTCACCGGGTACGCCGCCACCAAGTTCGTGAGCGTGTTCCTGTCGGACCAGTCGCCGGGCACCTACGACCACTACTTCCGGCTGTTCTTGCAGCCCGGTGACATCGCGATCTCACTGTTGAAGGTGATCGTCATGGCGGTCGCCGTGATGGCGGTGCACTGCTACTACGGCTACAACGCCAGCGGTGGACCGGCCGGGGTCGGCGTCGCTGTCGGCCACGCCGTCCGCACGTCACTGATCATCATCATGATGGTCGACTTCATCGTCGGTATCGCCTTGTACGGCGGCGTCCACGCGACTGTGCGGGTGTCGGGATGATCGAACACTCACGCAGACAACACCTGCTGTACGCGTTCGTCGCCTTCGCCGTGGTGGTGGGCGTCGTCGTGGCTGCGCTGATGTCGTACAACGGCAGGTTCCAGGCCACCGGGTCCATCTACCTGAACGCCCCGCGCACGGGGCTGCTGCTGGTGCCTGGATCGGACGTCAAGCTGTACGGCGTAGTGATCGGTCGTGTCGCATCTGTCGACGTGTACGGCGATCACGCTCGCATCGAGCTGGCGGTGGAGGAAGACCAGCTCGGCGATCTGCCGACGAACGTCCGGGCGGAGATGGAGCCGACCACGCTCTTCGGCCGCAAGTACGTCGCGCTGACGATGCCGGAGCAGCCGGCGGCATCGACGTTGAGCGCCGGTGCCACCATCGACACCTCGCAAACGCCGGTCGAGGTCTACGACACTTTCGAGTTGCTTGTCGGAATTCTCGACCGTGTGGACCCGGCGCGGGTGAATGCAACCCTGACCGCTGTGCAGACCGGCACCGTCGATCGGGGCGAGAAGCTCGGCGAGCTGGTCGACTCGGTGAACACCTACCTCGCGACCTTCAACAAGTCACTGCCAACTCTGCAACGGGATCTCGAGCTCGGTGCGGACAATCTCGACACATTCGCCGGACTGTCACCGGACCTGATGGCCACCGTCCGTCACCTCACCACCACCTCGAAGACGATTGTGGAGAACCAGTCGCAGCTGACTGCGTTCCTGTTGAGCTTCACCGAGTTCGGGAACACCGGCAACCGGTTCATGACTAACGCGGGCACGCCACTGGTGAAGGCCGCCGACGCCCTGGCGCCGCCGGCGCAGGTGCTCGGAGACTACGGACCGATCTACCCGTGCTTCCTGGACGGACTGAACACGAGCCGCAAATATCTCGAGCGGGCGTTCGGCGGAGCGAGACCGGGCCTCGACATCGTCGGCACCCTGCTCATCGGCGACCC
>NZ_MVPX01000576.1:0-10267 GCF_002043085.1 Gordonia sp. i37
ACGACGGCAGTCACGCGTACCGCGATGTGAAGTCGATCGAAGACGTCATCGGAAACCCGTTCGCCTCGATGATCTACGGAATGACGAAATGACAATCACCGGACCGGCCATCAAGCTGGGGATCTTTCTCGCTGTCAGCTCGCTGATCACCTCGGCTCTGTTCGTGATCGTCGGCGACCTGCGTTTCGGTCCGACAACGGTTTTCCGCGCTCAGTTCATGTCCGCATCCGGCCTGCGGACCGGCGACGACGTCAAGGTGGCCGGTGTGGTGGTCGGGAAGGTCACCGATGTGGACATCGTGGACTCCGGTGCGGCTGCGCAGACGGGTCTGGGAGCAGAGGTCCGTATGGACGTCGACTCCCACATCCCGGTGACGACCACCACCAACGCCTACATCAGGTACAAGAACCTGATCGGTGATCGGTACCTCGAGCTGAAGACCGACCCCGGAGACGTGGGTAGGAGGCGGTCAGCCGACAGCGTGATCCCGGTATCGCAGACCAAGCCGGCTCTCGACATGGATGCACTCGTCAACGGGTTCAAACCCCTACTGACCGGGGTGAATCCAGAGCAGACCAACAAGCTGTCCGCTGCGCTGGTCTCGGTACTCAACGGCCGCACAGCCGATATCAGCGATCTGATCACCCAAATGGGTGAACTCGGCGAAACCATCGCCGATCGCGACGCGACGATCGGATCGGTGGTCACCGATCTGAACACCGTGCTCGTAACGGTAGCGGATCGCCGGGAGGCCTTCGGCAGCGTCGTCGTCCAGTTGCAGGAGCTGGTCTCCGAGCTTGCCGGTGATCGCCGGCTGATCGCCGACGGCCTCACGAACATCGCGGGCGCGACCACCGAGCTCGACGAGCTGCTGTCCCGAGCCCGCCCCGATCTCACCTCCGACATCGAGCATCTGCGCGGTCTGGCCCAGAACCTGAACAGCAACACTTCAACGATCAACATGCTGCTCGCGAAGATGCCGGAGGCCTATCGGCTTCTGGGCAGGTCGTCGGGCTACGGCAGTTTTGTGAACTTCTTCGTGTGCGGCCTCGCGATCCGCTATCCGACGCTCGACGGCGGACATGCGGACACACCGATGGTCCAAGTCCCAGCTCGGCGCTGTAAGTGAGGGAGACAACCAGATGAGGTCAAAACATCATGAGATCTGACGACTCCCGCCGTCGAATCCGGGCCGGTCTAATCGGAATCGGCGCGATACTCGCGGTTCTCGCGCTCGCGTTCAACTACCGCTCGATTCCGTTCCTGCCCGGCGTGACCGTCGTGGTCGCCGAGTTCTCCGACGCCAGTGGCCTGAATCCCGACGACGAAGTGCACATCGCCGGCGTGGCCGCGGGGAGTGTGCAGTCGATCGAGCTCGCCGAGGACCACGTCGACGTGACGATGCGGCTCACCGACGGCTGGGAGAAGCTCGGTTCCGAGACCACGGCCTCGATCAAGGTCGAGACCGCGCTCGGGCGTCGCTTCGTCCAACTCACGACCGCCGGCCCCGGCGAGCTCGGCGACCGAATCCCGGTGTCGCGGACAAGTTCCGGCTTCGACCTCACCGAGTCACTCGACCAGCTCACCGAGACCGTCGGAGACACCGACAAGAAGAGCGTCGTCGACGCGGTCGAGAGCCTCGACAAGGTCATGAACGATCTCCCGTCCGACATCGGCGGCTCCCTGGAGAACGTCGCCGCTGCGGCACGGACGGTGTCGTCGCGCGATGCCGGAATCCGGACGCTTCTGCAGAAGGCCGATTCGGTTTCCGACGTGCTGGCCGAGCGAAAGGGCAACATCACCAGGCTCATCGACGACGGGTCGGTGCTGTTCGAGACCCTCGTCGATCGGGCCGAGGTGATCCGCAGGCTGCTCACCAGCCTGCGCGCAGTATCCACCGAGATAGAGACGTTCGTCCATGACACCGGATCGTCCACCCCACAGATGCTCGAGGAGGTCCGTCAGGTGACGGCCACGCTCAACGCCAACTACGCCAACCTCGAAAAGTCGATCAAGGGGATGCGCACATTCGTCATGCAATTCGCCGACGTCCTGGGCAGCGGACCGTTCTTCTCAGTACTGCTCCAGAACATCACGCCGGCCAATCTCCGCGGCCAGCAGCCGGGCAGTCCGGGAGGCGGGCGATGAGCACGTCATCAGCCGTCAACCGACTCGGCGGGCCCGCGGTCATCGCCCTCGTCATCGTCGCCATGGTGGCCGTGACCGCGGCGAAGGTATGGGAGAGCACGCACACCTCACGGGCCACAATCTGGTTCACGGACGGCACCGGGCTGTTCGTCGGCGATCCGGTCAAGATGCGCGGCGTCACCATCGGCACTGTCGAAGCAGTGGAGGCCACACCGGCGAAGGTTCGCGTCGAGGTCTCGTACGACGACTCGGCGTACGTGGACTCCGAGGCACGGGCGGCGATCGTGGCGCCGACCCTCGTCTCCGGTCGGTATGTTCAGTTCGTCAACCCGGTCAAGCGATCGCCGGCTGGTGCGCTGGAAGACGATGCCGTGGTGGAGGTCGGCCGGACCGCGGTCCCGGTCGGGTACGACGAGATCAAGAAGCAGGTGACCGACCTCGCGCACCAACTCGGACCTTCCACCGGCGATGAGAAGGGGGCGCTCAGCCGACTCATCGACACCTCGGCCGGTGCGCTCGACACCAGCGGCGGCTCACTCCGGAAGTCGGTCGATGCGCTCTCCGACGCGATGAGGACGCTCTCCGCGGCCGGCCCCGACCTGTTCAGCACAGTCCGCAATCTCCAGCAGGTCGTCACCGCGCTGCGCACCGCCGACCAGCAGATCGTCGGTTTCGCCTCGCAACTCGACGACGCGTCGGCCGTGCTCGACGACAATCGGACGCAACTCGATGCCGCGATCCGTGCCCTCAACTCGATGGCCCCACGCCTGCGCGACTACTTGAAGCAGAACCAGGGTGCGCTAAGCCGTGACGTCAAGGACCTCACCAGGGTGTCCCGACTGCTCGTCGACAGGCAGGACGATCTGGCTCAGATCCTGCACACGGCGCCGACCGCGCTGTCGAACCTCTACAACATCTACGACCCGGACTCGAACTCACTGACGGCCGGTCTCGCGGTGGCCGACTTCCCGGATCCGGTGTCGCTCATCTGTGCACTGCTGACAACCGTGGACGCTCCCAAGTCGGAATGCCAGAAGGCCGAGACCACCCTGACCCGGGTCATCACGTCCGAGATGGCACGCTCGACCGGTCGCCCCGAGGAGGGAGGACGCTGATGGGACACAAGCGCTTTCACGTCGGCGCGGGACTGATCGCGGCGGCCGTCGCGATGTCGACGGTGGCGGGCTGTCGGTTCGACGGCGCCAACTCGTTGTCACTGCCAGGCGACGCCGTCTCCGGTGACAGCTACAGCATCACCGTCCAGTTAGCCGACGTGCAGAACCTGGTGTCGAACTCCCTGGTCAAGCTCGACAACGCGAATGTCGGGCAGATCCGGTCCATCACAGTGCGCGAGTCGTTCGCCGAAGTGGACGTGGAGCTCTCCGAGGGAGTGGAGATCCCGAACGGTTCGACCGTGAAGCTGGCACAGACCTCGGTGCTGGGCGCGCAGTACCTGGAGTTCATTCCTCCCGCGGAGCAGACGCCGGGCAAGCTGTTGCCCGGCGACACACTCGATGTCAACAGCTCCGCAGCCTATCCGTCGACCGAGTCGGTGCTGGCGGCCTTGTCGCTGATCCTCAACGGCAGTGGCCTCGAACAGCTCCGGTCGATCATGACCGAGCTCAACGACGCCACCGATGGCCGCACAGCCGCTGCCAACCGAGCGATATCTCAACTCAAGACCTTCGTCTCCGGACTACACAAGCAACGTGATGACATCGGCCGCGCCATCGATTCGCTCGGCAAGCTCAGCGCCACGCTGGCCGATCAGAGTTCGACCGTGGCGGAGGGCATCGACAACCTGGAACCCGCCCTGACCGTGCTGGCGGACCAACGCGAGGAGCTGGTCACGATGCTCGATCGCGTAGGAGTGTTCGGCGCAAAGGTGGGCAGCGTGATCGCACGCAGCAACGCCGATCTGAACTCCATTGCCGCGGAACTCCGTCCCGCACTGAAGGGGCTCGAGGAGTCCGGCGACGACCTGGTCGGCTCGCTCATCGTCGGGCTCACCGTTCCGTTCCCGGTGACCGTCATCGACAAGGGAATGAAGGGTGACTACCAGAACCTCTTCCTGACCCTCGACCTGTCGGTGGGCGCCATACGCGACAAGGTGCTCGGCAGTATTCCCAAGGTGGCCCTGGCCAGGATGGCGACCTCGCGGCAAGCCGCGGACCCACTCCGCGCTCCATTCGGACTGCGCACCCCCACAACGGATCACAGCCCATCGAAAAAGACCTCACCGCAGCCCGCCGGGATGGGGGGCCCCCGATGAAACTCACCAGACTGGTGCGATGGCAGCTCGTCGTATTCGCTGTCCTCACCGTGGTCAGCGTAGTCTACGGGACTGTCACCTACGTCGGCATCGGTCGGGTCACCGGCATCGGATCGTATCGCGTGGTCGCCGAGTTCGACACCGCCGGCGGCATTTACGAGACCGGACTGGTGACCTATCGAGGTGTAACCGTGGGACGGGTGGATTCGGTAGACGTCGATCTGGCCGACTTGTCGGCGCCGGTTCGCATCACCCTGCGCATCGATTCGGACAACACGATCCCGCGAAACAGTGCGGCGCACATCAGGAGTCAGTCTGCGGTCGGGGAACAATACGTGGATCTGATTCCCCGCGACAACGGCGGGCCCGCGCTGACGGACGGAGACGTGTTGTCGGCCAAGGGCAATGAGGCGCCCACGCCCACCAAAGACGTCCTGGAGAGGACCATGAACCTCGTTGCGACGATCTCGCCCCAGAATCTGGAGACGACCGTCGACGAGGTGTCCGACGGGCTAGGACAGACCGGTGATCGCCTGGCTCGGTTGATCGACGCATCACAGCGGCTGCTCGAGTTGGCGCAGATCGATATCGGCCCCACCACCCGGCTGATCGACGACGCCGAACCGCTGTTGACCACTGGCAACCGGGTGGCCGCCGACCTGACCTCTGCGGTGGCGAACCTCGCGTCGTTCACCGATCAGCTCGCGCTGAGCGATGAACACTTGCGGACTCTGCTGACCCAGACCCCGTCGGCAGCCGACCAGGTGTCGGCCACCCTGACCGAGCTGACGCCTACGCTGCCGACGCTGCTCGCCGACCTCCAGTCCGTGGGACAGGTGCTGCGCGTCAACGTCCCCAACCTCCGGCACATCCTGACCGTCTATCCGGCGTTCACGTCGGGAACCCTGAACTCGGTCGACGGCTACGCGCTCGGCCAGAGTCCGCAGGCTCCACTCGACATCAAGCTCGGAAACACGCTGAACCCGCCCCCGTGCACCGAGGGATATGGCGGCAGCCGACGTCGTGACGCATCGGACATGCGGACTGTGCCGGTGGTTCCGGACCAGTACTGCGACGCGCGCCCCGACAACCCGAAGGTGGCGCGTGGCGCCCGGAACGTCCCGTGCGCGACCGACCCCCGCGTGAGGACTCCCTTAGTGGCCGATTGCCCCGGGGGACTTCCGTCCACGTGGCCGGAGATGTTGTCGCGTCCGCACTCTATGGGCGACGCCGGCGGTGACCCAGGGGCGAAGAGGGTGCCGAAGCGCTTACGTACAGCGTCGAAGCCGGTGCCGTATTCGGAGACCACCGGAAGGTTCCGAGGGCCCGACGGGGTGACGTACTTCGTGGGAACACCCACCAACTCAGCTTCGGCGAAAGGAAAGGCGACATGGCAGTCGTTACTGATCAAGTAGAGGCCACCGGTCCGGAAGTCGACGACGACGCGGTCGGCCCGGAGAGCGCCGGCGAAGGGGCGGGCACTGCTCCACTCCGGTCCGTGGTCACCGTGTGGGCGCTGGTGGCGGCCCTCGTGGCGGTGCTCGCGCTGCTCGGCGTGAAGGGCACCGATCTCTATCAGGCCAAGCAGGACGAGAAGCGGAACTCTGAGGTACTCGACGTCACCCGCGAGGTGGTCGCCGGACTCGTCAGCCTCGACTACCGCCGGTCGAAGGCCGACCTGGATCGGATCAAGTCCGTCGCCACCGGATCCTTTCAGCAGCAGTTTGAACAGCTGGCGACGTCGTTCGAGCAGGTCCTTTCCTCCGGCGAGGTCCTCTCGACTGGATCGGTCAAGGAGGCGGGGATCATCACCGCCGACGACGACGCCGCGCAGGTCCTGGCCGCGGTCAGCTCGATCGTCAAGAACACCGAGGCACCCGACGGGCAGCAACGCGTCTATCGGATGAAGGTGGATCTGACGGCCGCCGACCATGCGTGGAAGGTCAGCAACGTGGAGTTCGTGTCATGAACGCGGGGAGCGCGGACCAAGAGGCGTCGACCGACGCGAAGGCGGCAGAACCGAGGAGGAAGCCATGAACAAGGTTGTGGAGCAAGATATCTCATCCGAGTTCGCCGAGGCGGAGGTGGATCGCGACGTCGACACCGACGCGGCGCCTACCGACGGCGCCGAGAAGCAGGACAAGGTGCGCGGCGGTCATGTCAAACGACTCGGCCCCGTCGTTGTGAGCTGGCCCGCCAGACTTTCGACAAAGGCGCGTAACGGGTTGGTCAGGGTGCTGGCGGCACTCGTGATCGCCGGCGCCGGTGGACTCGGCTACGTGTGGTTCGCGACGAGCGCGGCGACGACGGAGGCATCGGCGGGGCAGTCCGCGCTTGCATCGGCACGTACCGACATCCCCAAACTGCTCAGTTATGACTACCGAACAGTCGACACCGCGCTGCCCGAAGCTGCCGAGACCATGCTGACCGGCAGGTTCCTCGACGAATACACCCAACTGGGCGAATCAGTTATTCAACCTGCTGCCAAGAAGGAGCAGATCGTCACGAACGCCGAGGTGGTCGACGCCGCACTCGTCGCGTCGGACGCCGATCACGCAACCGTCCTGCTCTTCGTCAACCAGACGACGTCCAAGAAGGACGCTGAGGGGCCGCGACTCGACGGCAGCCGCATTCGCGTCCAGATGGCCAAGGACGGCGATCGCTGGAAGATCTCCGAATTCACACCGGTGTAGCCGCGGAAACCCTGAGCCATCCACACCACACCATGGAGAACAACTCATGACTCTCACCACCGATTTCACCACAGTCGCGGAGCTCGACAGTGCGCTGCTACGACTCAGCGCAGGCGAGCGCCGGTGGGCAGACCTCCCGCTGACCCGGCGCGCCGACCTTCTGCAACAGGTGGCGCACCAGGCGGCCGAGCAGGCATCGGATTGGGTTGAGGCCGCGTGCCGTGCGAAGCGGATCTCGCCCTCATCGCCGCTCGCAGGCGAAGAATGGCTGTCGGGGCCGTACCCGGTCATCACGAACGCTGCCACGCTGGCCCGTTCTCTGCGCGACCTGAGCTGCGGCGACAGTCCCATCGCCCACGTACCGACTTCCGTCGCTCCCGGCGGTCGTGTTGCGCTCGACGTCTTTCCCCATCAGATCTGGGATCGGCTACTGCTGTCGGGCGTCTCGGCCAAGGTCTGGCTGAAGCCGGGGGTGAGTGTCACCCAGGCGCGGTCGGCGGCGGGATTGGCGCAACTCGACCCCGCGACGACGCACGGCATGTCAGTCGTCCTCGGCGCCGGCAACATCACCTCGATCGCCGTGCTGGACACCCTGTACGAGCTGATCGCGCACAATCGCGTCGTGATCCTCAAACTGAACCCCGTCTTGGGCGAGATGTTCGACGCGATCAACGCCGTCCTGCGACCCCTGTCCGAGCGCGGCTTCGTGGAGGTCGTCAGGGGCGGTGTCGAGGTCGGCTCGTATCTCGTCGATCACCCGAATGTGGCGCATGTCCACATCACCGGAAGCTCGGCAAGTCACGACGCCATCGTCTTCGGCACCGGCCCGGAAGGCGAGGCCCGTCGCCGGGCCGGCGTACCGAAGCTCGGCAAGACCATCACCAGTGAACTCGGCGGCGTATCACCCACCGTCGTCGTCCCCACCGGGTGGTCGGCCAAGGACATCCGTTTCCAGGCGGAGCACCTGGCCACCCAGCGTCTGCACAACGGCGGCTACAACTGCATCGCCGCCCAGGTTGCCGTGATCCCGTCCGAGTGGTCCAAGAAAGGGGAGTTCCTCCGGGAACTCCGCGACCAGATCGACAAGGCTCCCGCGCGGCCAGCCTATTACCCCGGAAGCGACCAACGGGTCGCCGCGGCAGCCGACCGGCACGCCACGGCCAACGCACGCGAGAACGGCCGGCTGCTGATCGAGGGGCTCTCACCGGACCAGGTGGCCGAGGCCTTCACCGTGGAGTACTTCTCGCCCGTGCTGGCCGTCGTGGAGATCCCCGGAGACGGGATTGCCTACCTCCGGGCAGCGAGCCGCTTCGTCAATGAGCGGCTCGAGGGCACTCTCGGCGCCAACGTCTTGGTGCACCCGAGATACCGCCGCAAGCTCGGTCGAGAGTTCGAGTGGTTCGTGGAATCGCTCCGCTACGGCACGATTGCGATCAACGCGTGGACGGGGGTCGGTTATCTCACCGCAGCAGCACCATGGGGCGGCTTTCCCGGTGCGACCCTCGTCGATGTCGAGAGCGGAATCGGATTGGTACACAACGCATCACTGGTGGACGACACAGAGCGCACGGTCGTGACCGGCCCGTTCCGCCCGCTGAGCCGATCTCTGATCACCGGCCAGCTGTCGATCACGCCGAAGCCGGCGTGGTTCGTCAGGAACACGCATGCGCACCATGTAGGCCGAAAGATGGTTGCATTCGCGGCAGATCCGAAGGCCACCCGGCTGCCGTCGCTCTTTGCGTCCGCCTTACGCGGCTGACGCACCGCGCGCAGCGAGGTGCCCCGTCACGAAGCGTACGGGGTGTGGTGCGTCCACCTCAGGCCGGCTCGAGCGCCCGCTTGGCCTTCTCCAACGCGGCGAGCGTGCGCAACACGGAGTCGCGCTTCGCGGTCAGGTCGGACACCTTGGCCTTGCCACTCAAGCCGCCATCCTTCTGCGCGACCTGCAGACGTTCCTCGATCTCGGTGAGCTGCGCCAGGAGGCTCTGCGCCCGGCTCATGAGCTCGGCGCGGTCGGGTCGTGAGACGTTCGCCGGCCCGGCGACGCCGGACCTGACATTCTGCGGCTTGGTGGCCACCGCCTTCCCGCCTGCCTTCGTGGGCAGTCGTCGTCGCGGTTCGACGCTTCGCCGCCGGGAAGCAGCAGGGGGAGTCTGCGTGCGCGTCTGGTTGAGCACCGTCCGCGCCTCTCGCCGCGGAACTCCGCGATTTCGTCGGTGGACGAGCACCACACGCAAACACTCGAAGTGGTTTCGGTCACGAACGCATCGGCAGCAGCGGGATTCACGGGGAAAAGAGTACGAAACAAAGTTTTTCACCCGGAAATCGGGTTTCCGGTACACCGTATCCCGCCGCTGACTTGACCCGCCGGACCGTCCCCGACGCGCTGTTCATCGTCGTCGAGCAACTCGGACCCACCCTCGTCGTTGCGGACACGAGCTCGAGCCGGCGGCGGGGCAGTGGCGTTTACCGGCCACCCCCGGCGGGAACCTCATCTGCGTGCGATTACCTTCGGTACAGATGACGACGTGTCGGGCTGGAACAACCGGCCCTGCTCGACGGTGACGACCGTGTACCTGGCCGAGGCATTGCTGGTTGTGGCGGAGGGTCAGCAACCTCCGGGTCTGATGCCGGCCCGGCAGCAGATGGCGGTGTCCCTGGGCTGGCACATCGTCCTTGCGTGTTTCGGGGTGGCGTTCCCGACGATGATCTTCGTGATGCGCCGTCGCGGCATCGTGCGCGACGGCCCTGTCGCAATGGGACTGGCCCGACGGTGGGCCAAGGTGTCGGCAGTGCTGTTCGCGATCGGCGCGGTCTCGGGCACGATCCTCAGCTTCGAGATGGGTCTGCTGTGGCCCGGTTTGATGGGCCGGTTCGGTGACGTGCTGGGATTGCCATTCGCGTTCGAAGGGCTGTCGTTCTTCGTCGAGGCGATCTTCCTCGGGATCTACCTCTACGGCTGGGACCGCATGCCGCCTCGACGCCATCTGCTGATGCTGATTCCGATGGGCATCGCCGGGGTCGTCGGGACGTTCTGCGTGGTCTCGGTCAATGAGGTTCCCCCCGAACCGTAGAGGCATCGATAGTGAGGAGCACGATGCCAGAGAAGCGGAAGAAGTACGACCGGGAGTTTCGTGATGGGGCGGTCCGGATC
>NZ_MVPX01000577.1:0-227 GCF_002043085.1 Gordonia sp. i37
CTAGTGGCGCGAGTTTGAAGTTGTTGGACGGTTGGCTTTTTCTAGGATCTGTTCGGCGGTTTTGGTCCAGACGAATGGGTGGGCTCTGGGGTTCCATCCGTCGATGAACGCGCGGATTTTGGTGTTGAGGTCTGTGACGGAGGTGAACACTCCGCGGCGGATCGCTTGGCGTTCGATGATGCCGAACCAGACCTCGACGAGGTTCATCCAGGAGGCGTGGGTTGGGG
>NZ_MVPX01000578.1:0-1358 GCF_002043085.1 Gordonia sp. i37
CCCGCCAGCCTCACACTGGCCATCAAGATGTCCGGGAAACGGGGTCAACCCCAGGATAAGAAGCCAGTTACGTCGCGGTCGCTTGTCTGCGAATGATGTTACTTACTTCAAACATCACCAGTTGCGGTGCGAGCAAGCGAGTGCCGGACAGTTGCCCAACCGCCCAGCGACCGTCCGGACCGTCGTCGAGCAACAAGCCACGACTGCAGTGGATTCAGCATCGGCCGCCTCGTGAAGTTGCTCTACGGATTTCGCAGGCTCAGGCCCATGGTGATCTGCTCGACTTGTCGATCGAGCAGAGGCCGTACGAGCTTCTCGGTTCGCGGGTGTGGGCTGAATTGGCAGGTGCACCGCTCGTCACGCTGGACCGTCGCATCGGTAGGGCGCCGGGCCTGCGGTGTGAGGTGAAGTGTCCACGATGACGCGACACGCGCGAATAGCGCTGCAACGAAGGGCCATCCGCGATGGCCTTCTGGCAAGCCTGCATATTCGATTCCTGTATAATCAGCTGAGGCTGCTCGCCTGGCCAGGCCGGAGCGTTACATGTAACATCTGGGCATGGCAGTGAGGGACAGGGTCGGTGAGTACCGACGTCGGATGCGTGAGCGCGGAATGCGCCCGTTGCAGGTCTGGGTTCCTGACGTACGAACGCCAGAGTTTGCCGCGCAAGCCCACAGGCAATCGGTTCTCGTGGCAGAGGCAGACGCCGGTGGGGATGAGCAAGATTTCGTCGAGGCTGTCGCCGCGCCTTGGGACGACGAGGCGTGATTCGCGGCGAAATCTGGACCGTTGCGGGTGGTGTGTATGCATCCAAGCCGCGGCCGGCCGTCATCGTGCAGGATGACCTGTTCGATTCAACTCTGTCGGTGGTAGTTGCTCCGATCACGAGCCAGCTCATCGATGCGCCCCTGTTGCGGATTCGTATCCCGGGTGATCGCGATTCGATCTCGGGCCTCGAGCGGGACAGTGACGTGATGGTTGACAAGCTAACCGCGGTACGACGGTCGAATGTTCAGACGCGTGTCGGTCGTCTGACATCCGACCAACTCGTTGAAGTCGAGCGCTCGTTGATGGCGTTTCTGGGACTAGCGCGATGATTCGAGCCGTGGGAGTCGACGCCGACGACAGGCACCGATCGACGGTAGGCTTTTAAATAGTGTTGCGGGGCAGCGCAGTATCTAGTCGTCTAGTTGACATAAGGCATTTTTTATCGGCGCCGTCGTCTGGCTCAACGATCCGGCACGGCCTGCTCGCCCGTGGAGCGCGCCGGAGCGCATAGGTTGAGGTCTAAGCCTCGATCCACCGATTTGTATCTGTTCGGGCGGTGAGGGGTAGACGAAATGCCCTGTCTGAGTGGC
>NZ_MVPX01000579.1:0-403 GCF_002043085.1 Gordonia sp. i37
GAAACCGGCGAAGTAGTGCGACAAGAGTTTCCGCAGAAACTCGCAGCGTTGGACGGTGTCCAAAGGCTCGGGGCATCGGGTGTCGATGTGCGCCAGACCGCGGACGACGGCATCGACGTGTTCGGAGGAGATGGACCCGTCCGCTGCGTGCGCCAACAACAGGTCGACATCGGTGGTGGTGGCAACCCGCACATACCGACCCGCGACGGCTGGCGCGAAACCCATGCTGATCAACAACTCTCGCAGCCGGGTGGTCTTGTGATCGGCCACGCCCAGCCGATCCATCTCGCCGGTGAGGGTGGTGGCGTGGTGATCAACCAGGTTGCGCAACAACAGGACTTGTTTCATCGCACCGAAAGCTTGTGGCCCGGTCATCTCCGGATTCCATTGCAGGTCGCTGAGT
>NZ_MVPX01000058.1:0-12998 GCF_002043085.1 Gordonia sp. i37
TCATCTCGCGCGTGGGTGTCGTCGGCGCGGGGCAGATGGGTGCCGGGATCGCCGAGGTGTGCGCCCGCGCCAACGCCGACGTCCTGGTCTACGAGGCCACACGGGAACTGACCAGTGCCGGGCGGTCGCGCATCCTGCGCTCCCTCGACCGCGGTGTGTCGAGCGGCAAGCTCACCGAGCGCGAACGCGAACAAGCCTCGTACCGGCTGCGATTCACCTCCGATCTCGGGGATTTCGCCGATCGGCAGATCGTGTGCGAGGCGATCGTCGAGGACGAACTGGTCAAGACCCAGGTCTTCGCGCAACTCGACAAGGTCGTCACCGATCCCGATGCGGTGCTCGCCTCCAATACGTCGTCGATCCCGATCATGAAGCTGGGCATGGCAACCCACTGCGCCGGCCGGGTGATCGGCATGCACTTTTTCAACCCGGTGCCGGTACTGCCGCTCGTCGAACTGGTCACCACGTTGGAGACCGCGACCGAGGTGAGCGAGCGCGCCGAGGCCTTTGCCCACGACGTGTTGGGCAAACAGGTGATCCGATCGGCCGATCGCTCCGGGTTCGTCGTCAATGCGCTGCTCGTGCCGTATCTGTTGTCGGCGATCCGGATGGTCGACACCGGTTTCGCGACCGTGGAGGACATCGACAAGGGCATGGTGCTCGGTTGTGCGCACCCGATGGGGCCGATGCGGCTGGCCGACCTCGTCGGCCTCGATACCGTCAAGGCGATTGCCGATTCGATGTACGACGAGTTCAAGGAACCGCTCTACGCGCCGCCACCGCTGCTGTTGCGGATGGTCGAGGCAGGTCGGATCGGTAAGAAGGCCGGGCGTGGTTTCTACTCCTACCCTGAAGGGGTCGCCGACGCGTAGCGGTAAGCGTGGCCGGTCGGCTATGACGGTGCTAACAAAGCGCTTGCAATTGCTAGCGAAGCGTGGATACTGGTACATGGAAGCGCCGCAACACCGACGATCTCGACCAGCTTTCACCGTCCCGACGATCACTCAGTGATCTCGAGAATCGACATTCGTTGCGCTGCTGAACTTCTGACAACCCCACCAAGGAGGCCGCAATGAGCACCGCCGAACGAACCCTGGCAAATCCCTTCTACGCAGTCGTCGGCGCGGGCGATCTGGCCATCGCGCAGGTGACCGATGCCGTCGCGCAGCTGCGCGAGCGGACCGAAACCGCCACCGAGACCGCGAGCACCCGCTTCGAGGAGACCAAGAGCCGGTTGAACAATCTGCCCGACGAGGTCCCGAGCATCGACGAGCTGCGTGCCAAGCTGAACCCCGAAGAGCTGCGCAAGGTCGCCGAGCCCTACGTCGAGCTGGCCACCACCTTCTACAACTCGCTTGCCGAGCGCGGTGAGGAGACCCTCGAGCGCCTGCGTCAGCAGCCGCTGGTCCAGGAGGGCCTGACCCGCGCCGAGAAGACCTACAACGACGCGGTCGACCTCACCGAGGACGCCCTCGGGGTCGTGTCGACCCAGACCCGCTCGGTCGGCGAGCAGGCCGCCAAGATCGCCGGTCTGGTCGGAGCCCGCGTCGGTGAGGCAGGCGACGCACTCGACGACGCCGCCGATGCCATCGGCGACAAGGTCGACGAGGCTGCACTCGAGGCCGGCGAGAAGCTCGACGAGGCCGCCGAGGCCGTCACCGAGGCCGGCGAGACCGTCAAGGCGCAGGCCGCGACTGCCGCATCCAAGATCGACGGGGCGGCAGGCACCGTGGAGGGCAAGGCGCGTACCGCGAACGACTCGCCCGCCAAGAAGATCGCTGCGGCCAAGAAGGCTCCGGCGAAGAAGGCTCCGGCCAAGAAGGCTCCCGGTCGCGCGACCAGCTGAGCTGACCCGGACTGAAACGAATTCTCAACGCCCCCTACGGCTTCGGCCGTGGGGGGCGTTTTCTGTCGGGTGGTTGTCTATCGGGGGTGTTGGGCGTCTCGGGTGAGTCGATGGTGAGCACCGCCAGCGCACCGTCGTCGCTTCGATAGCTGTGGTCGGTATCCGACATCCATTGCAGCGATCGGCCGGGTCCGGCGGTGTTCTCGGCCCCGAGCGGGCCGGCGGTGACGTGCCCGCGTACCACCCGGACATGTTCGACGACGCCGGGTCCGTGGGCGGGTGAGATCGTGGTGCCGCCTGGATGAACCGCGAGCCAGAACACCTCGGTGGTGGCACCGCCGGGATGGTGTTCGACGTGCAGGAGTCGCGCCGAGAGGTGCGGGCCCGAGCCCTCGGTGCCCGAGTCCTCGCCGAGTAACGCGGTCAGCGGTACCCCGAGCGGGCCGGCGACGGCGTACAGAGTGTCGAGAGTCGGGTTGCGCCTGCCGGATTCGAGTTCGGACAGCGATCCCTTGCCGATGCCGGCGGCGCGGGCGAGTGCCGACAGACTCATGCCGCGCCGCTCCCGGGCCGCGGTGATACGCGCACCGACCGCAGATCTCCCCGGGTGTTCCATAAACAGAACGATAGCGTTATGGTGGCCCGATGACCACCTCCCCGGCGTCGTCGATCACCGAACCGATCACCGCGGGAATCATCACCGCGCTGGTCGGCTTCACGTCGTCGTTCGTCGTGGTGGTCGCCGGGTTGCGTGCGGTCGGCGCCGATCCCGGGCAGGCGGCGTCGGGTCTGCTCGCGCTCACCGTGACCTTCGCGGTCGGGATCATCGTCCTGTGCGTCGCCACGCGGAAGCCGATCACCTTGGCCTGGTCGACGCCGGGAGCGGCGATGCTGGTGGCCGCGGGCGCGGACTATCACGCCGGCTGGCGGGCTGCGGTCGGGGCTTTCCTCGTCGTCGGAATCCTGATCCTGGCGACGGGGCTGATCCCGGCTCTGGGTGATCTGATCGGCCGGATACCGACTCCGATCGCGCAGGCGATGCTGGCCGGCGTCCTGTTGACCCTGTGTCTGGCACCCATGAAATCGCTTGCAGCGCAGCCGCTGCTGACCCTGCCGATTCTCGCCGTGTGGCTCATCGCGACTCGATGGCTGACCCGCTGGGCGTTGCCGCTGGCCTTGGTGACCGCCCTCGTCGTCATCGGCATCTACGTCGCGGTACACGGTATCGGCGCGGGTGTGACGACGCAGTGGTGGCCGCAAATCGCCTGGACCACTCCGAGATTCGATGTGTCGGCGATCGTCGGGTTGGCCATCCCGCTCTATGTGGTGACGATGGCGTCGCAGAATGTTCCCGGCGTGGCGGTGTTGAAGTCGTTCGGATACGACACCCCTTGGCGTCCTGCGATGTTCGTGACCGGGATGGGTACGGTCGTCGGCGCGCCGTTCGGTGGGCATGCCATCAACCTGGCCGCGCTGTCGGCGGCGCTGGCCGCGGGCGAGGAGGCGGGCACCGACCGAACCCGGCGATGGATTGCCGGTGTGTCCGGCGGCATCAGCTATCTGGTGCTCGCGGTGGCTTCCGGAGCGCTGGTCACCATCACCGCGATTGCGCCGCAGGGACTGCTGGAGTCCGTGGCCGGGCTCGCATTGCTGGCAACGTTCGCCAACGCTTTACTTGGTGCGTTCACCCACAACGAATTTCGGATCGCATCGGGTCTGACGTTCGTCACCGCTGCCGCCGGCGTGACGTTCTGGGGGATCAGCGGCGCCTTCTGGGCCATCGTCGTCGGGCTCGTGTCCCACGGTGTGCTGCGTCGTCGAGGGTCAGCGTCCGGACCCGACGGGCATCGCGGAGTTGAGGATCGGCAGCGTAGCGCTCAGTGACTTGTGGGCCGATGCGGACAGGCAGCCGAACCTACTTCGAGATCGACTCCATCGCGTTTTGGTGATCGTGGCATGTCCGCGATCGCTTACCATGACGCTCGACCGCCGTCGCCCGGACGGATCCAGTGGCGCTCAGGAATGGGCTGCTTGGACGATGAACAGGACGAGTCCGGCTGCATCTGGAATCTCGAAAACTCCGACGACTCTGGTGACCTCGCGGGAACCAACCGTGTGTTGTCGACACTGAGCGGCGACACTGCGCTGGGCGTTGTACGCGAAGACGGTATTGACCGCAGTACGCTCTATGCGTGGGGAGTTTCGTTTTCGATGAGAAGAGTCGCGTCGACGAGATTGGCGACGGAATTCGTGTCTCGCGCGTCGTCGATCGAGGTCTGGATCGTGCTCTGGCCCGGGATGCGCTACGGGCATCGTCGGCGCGAATAGTGGGGTCCACGGTTGCGAATGTACTGACAGTATCGATGGTGTGTTTCGCGCTGTCCCAGTTCGTTTCTCGGGACACGGTGGTAGGATTTGCGGCGGGTTATCTGCTGTATGAATTGCTTCGCGTGCTCGCAGCTGTCATAGATCCATTTGTCCGATGGCGTCGGCTGCTGCAACCGGGCCAATGGGTATGGGCGGAGTTTGCGCCCGATGTGGTGATCACTGGCACCGACAACGCATCGGATGCGGTCTCTCGGGACAAGATCGTGAATGTGCGCTCAGGTCACGCCACCCTGATCCTCACGACCGAAAGTGGCCAGACCTCAATCGTTCCCAGGGCACTCACGCCGCCGTCCGTCGAAACCCAGCTTGTTCGACGCTTCCAGGGAATGAGTCCTGCGCAACCATCATCGGCCGAGTCTGGGGATGTACGCAACTCGGCCCAGTCGGACAACTGAGATCACGGAAGTCGGGGCCATGGTTCCGATGGCTCTCACGGCCGAATTGCTTTCGCGCCTGCGCGTTCGATAAAGGCACCTTGACCATCCGGTGGTGACCCCCGTCCGCCGGGGGCCACCACCGTGGGGTTTCGCTATGGAGTTGTCAAAGATCGGATGCGGTCCCGGCCGGGCCGGGTGCGGGGAATCAGGCTGTAGTGGAGGCGCTTCGGATCTAGGCTGCGGTGTCGTCGAGTCGCATGGTGCGTCGGTGATACGACGGCACTGGTCGGCGTTTCGGGTCGATGCTGGCGGGTGGGATCAGCCACGGGTGCCGGTCGAACCCGAGGACGATGTCCCATCCGTGGTGGTGCACATCATCGTGGCAGCTGGTGCAGAGGAGGCAGCCGTTGTCGAGGTCGGTGGGACCACCGTCTCTCCAGTGCCGCACGTGGTGTGCTTGGCAGCGTCCGGCGTGTGTTCCGCATTTGATACATCCACGATCACGCACCAACAACGCTTTGCGCTGGCCGGGGGTGAAGAAGCGTTTCGCTTCGCCAACACTGAGTGGTACCCCGTTGGGATCGAGCATGATTTTCGTGATCGTGGTGTCACACGACAACAACTTGGCGGTGGCTTCGGTGATGGCACCCATGTTCTGCAAATTCCCGCCGAGTGCCGGGTTGTCGGCTGACCAGGTCCACAACAGCCCGTTGGTGGGTTTCGCCGAGAAGGTGGTGTCGGCCAAACCTTGTGCCGCCAACTCCACGATCGTTTCGAACGCGGCCGCACAGATCTGTTCGGGTGTCCGCGGATCGGGGGAGCCGTCGGGTTGGGGCTTGGGTGCCGACAGTGTTTCCATCAGGGTGCGTGTCTTTTCCCCGGCGATGATGTCGAGGTTCGCCGAGATCTCCAGCCGGCCGTCGTCGGTGATGCGGTCGCGGTAGCTGTTGATCTTCTTGTCCTCCGCGGCTGGCAACCCGCCGGGTGTTTCGGCGGCGAGTTCGTTACCCAGCTGCCGCGCGTAGAGGTTGATCTCGGCGGGGGTGAATCCGGCGAAGTAGTGCGACAAGAGTTTCCGCAGGTATTCACAGCGCTGCACGGTGTCGAGGGGTTCGGGGGATCGGGTGTCGATGTGCGCCAATCCGCGGACGATGGCGTCGGTGTGTTCTGAGGAGATGGACCCGTCCGCGGCGTGCGCCAACAACAGATCGATATCGGTGGTGCCGGCGAACCGCACATACCGACCCGCGACGGCCGGCGCGAAACCCATGCTGATCAATAACTCGCGCAGCCGGGTGGTCTTGTGATCGGCCACGCCCAGCCGATCCATCTCGCCGGTGAGGGTGGTGGCATGGTGATCAACCAGGTTCCGCAACAACAGGACCTGCTTCATCGCACCGAAGGCTTGCGGCCCGGTCATGTCCGGATTCCATTGCAGGTCGCTGAGTTGGGTGACGATGTCGGCGAAGACTGCTTCGGCGTCAACATCTTTGACGTCAAGAGTTGCGGTGGTGTCGATCATGGGCCCCTCCCCGGTGGCTGATCGGTGAGATGGGTTCAGTCTACATAGCCAGTGTGTTCGACGCAAGAGGTAGTTTGATCAATTCTGCTTGTGGACAACGTGTTTCGGTGTGAATTTTCTGTCGGTGGGTTGTGGTAGAGGGGTGCAAGTTTCGCAGTGGTCGGTGGATGTGATTGGGAGGGTAGTTATCTCGCGGGGTCTCGAGGCTCGCCGCACGCGGCTCGCACCTCGACCAGCGGAAGGAAGGGGTGCCCGAAGCGATCGGGGGAAGGTGCCCGACCAGCGGGGAAGGTGCCCGACGATCGGGGGAGGGATCGACTGTCGGGCGCAATCGTCCGCGGCCCCAATGTGCAGACGCGGCTGGTGCAGCGTGGGCGTTTGCGAATTCGGCTCGCGTTCAGGTCGTGTGACGGTGGATGTGGTTGGGAGGCTTGTTGTCTCGCGGGGTCTCGAGGCTCGCCGCACGCGGCTCGCACCTCGACCAGCGGGGGACGGGCACTCGGTCATCGGTGGAAGGCGCCTTGACCATCGGGGGAAGGACACTCGGTCATCGGTGGAAGGCACCTCGACCAGCGGGAGGGGGACACCACGACCATCGGTGAGAAGAGTTGCTCGACCAAACCGAAGGTCAGTCGGGGAGGGCGGCCAGGCGTTTCTTCTCGGCGTCGACATCGAAATCAGCAGCGGGCCAATCGAGGTCGAGACCTGACAGGGCATCGATGAGTAGTTCGCAGATTGCCAGGCGGGAGAACCACTTCCGATTGGCGGGGATCAGGTACCACGGGGTGGCGTCGGAGTCGCAGCGGTCGAAGATGGCTTGGTAGGCCTCGAGGTAGTCGTCCCAATAGGCGCGCTCATCGAGGTCGGCCGGGTTGTACTTCCAGTACTTGTCGGGACGGTCGAGGCGTTCGGCCAGTCGGGCCTTCTGCTCGTCCTTCGACACCACCAGAGCGCATTTCACCATCGTGGTGCCGGCGTCGACGAGTTCGTGCTCGAATCGATTGATGATGTCGTAGCGTGCTTCCCACTCCGATTGCGGTACCAGGGAATGCACGCGCACCGGCAGGACGTCCTCGTAGTGGGAGCGGTCGAAGATGCCGATGCGTCCGGCCGGGGGCAGCGCCTTGCGGATGCGCCATAGGAAGTCGTGGGAGAGCTCCTCGGGTGTGGGCTTGCCGAATCCCTTGATGCTCAGGCCTTGTGGGTCGAGCAGTCCGCCGACGTGTCGCACGATCCCGCCCTTGCCTGCGGTGTCCATGCCTTGTAGGACCAGCAGTACCGAGCGGTGGTCGCCGGCTCTGCCGTTGGCGAAGAGCAACTCCTGCAAACCTGCGAGGATCTCACCGCGTTCGGTGAGCAACTCCTCGCCGAGACGACGGTCGCCGTCGAATCCCGGTGTGCTGTCCGGGTCGAAATCGGCGATCGAGCCGACAGTACCCACGCGCAATGCGTCGATCGGTTCTTGTGCCCAGCCCTTCGTCGAACCTCCGCCGCGCTTGCCCATGATGCAACCTCCTCGTCGTGTGGTCCAGAGGGTACCCAACGCGACCAGGGCCGCGGGTCAGGTCGGCGGGTAGAGTGGACCGCCGCCGAAGGCGCCGCGATGCGAATCGGGCTGCGCGCCATCATTGTTGACGATTCCGTGCTCGCGCCCGTACTCCGCGCTGATCAGGGTGTGTCCGGTCAGGTTCGGCAGTGCCGGGTCGTCGGCGAGCGCCGCGATGACCCGACCCACGAACTCGGGGTCCTCCGCGCGCTCCAACGAGAACCCCGCGAACTCCTCGACGCCGAGGGACAGCAGCAACTCGGTACGGATCAGGCCCAGCCACAACGACACCGCGTGGACGCCGGTGCCCTGCAGTTCGACGGCCATGTCGGCGACCATCTTGTCCAGTGCCGCCTTGCTCATGCCGTAGAGCACCGAGTGCAGGTGACCGCGTGTCCCGAACGACGAGATGTTGACGATCAGACCCGACCCGGCGGCCACCATGAGTCGGCCGGCATGCACCGAGGCCACGTAATGGGCGCGCACGCCGACCCCGATCAACGAATCCCAGTCGCCGACCGGTCGCTGCCAGAACGGTTCGCTGAATCCGCCGAACCCGCGGGGTGCCGCCCACACGTTGTTGACCAGCAGATCGAGGTGGCCCTCGGCGTCGTCGATCGTCTCGAAGACCTCGCCGACGGCGGCATCATCGGTGTGATCGCAGGTGATCACCCGGGCCCTGTCGGGCCCGCGTCCACTGCGCGCGGTGGTGTAGACGGTCCATCCGGCGTCGAGAAGTGCGGTGGCCACCCCGAGACCGACGCCGCGACTGGCGCCGGTCACCAACGCCACCCGACTCACCGGAGTGGCGTCTCGTCGTCAGCCGAACCGGGCTCGTGATCGTCCCGGTCTCCCTCGGTTGCTGCGGGCTCGGGCAGCGGCGGAGGGTCGGCCATGAATGCGGTGCGGGAGCCGTTCACCGCGGCGACCCCGACGATCGAACTCCACACCATCATCGTCAGGTAGTCGATGAGATCGTCGACGCCGATGGATCGTTCACCCATCCACCAATCGACGGCGCGCTGGATACCGCCGACGAGGGTGTAGGCCCACACCTGGGCGCCCGCGGCATCACCGTCGCGTTCGCCCAGACGCATCACGATGGTCGAGGTGAGCAGCTGGGCCACCAGCTTCTCCGACTCCGCGGAAGTCACCGACGAACTCGGCGACGCCGACAACGCGAACCGATACAACGCGGGCTCGTCGGCGACGGCATGGACGTAGACGCTGATCACGGTCCGGGTCAGCGTGTACTCGTCGACGTCGTCGGTGATGGTCTCGATCAGCCGGGGCATCAGGGTGGTCTCGAAGAACCGCACCGTCGTGGCGACCCCGAGATCGTTCTTGTCGGTGAAATAGCGGTAGAGCACCGTCTTGGAAACGCCGATGTGCCGGGCGATCTCGTCCATCCCGACGTCCGCGCCGAGTTCACGGACCGCAGCGATTGTGCCGTCGGTCAGTTCGGTGCGGCGCTCCCGCTTGTGGGTTTCCCAGCGCTGCCGGCGACCATCGGGTTTGGAGCGCTCCTCGACCGCCCCGCCGAGCAACGCCTGCTCGATCCCGCGGGTCACGTTCGTCGCCGCCGACACCGCAGCGCGCGCCGCCGCGGCCGGACTGGGACGATTTGCGATCACCCGGCCAGCGTAGTCGCTGCCGGCAGGTAGAAATGGATGGGTGTCAACTGTGACGACCGACGTTTCCGGTACCGGCAGGCATCGGGCTGCGCCGACAAGTGCGCCCGGGTTCTCCTCGGGCGGTTCCGCGTCCGACGACCGCCGTCGCCGTGATCTGCGCAAGATGAAACTGCTGGCGACCAGCTTCCTCATCGTCGCCGCCGTCATCTACCTGTTCACCCGCTACCTCGAACACCGCGACGGCGCCGACGTCGCCGCATGGGTCGGCTATGTGCGCGCGGCGTCGGAGGCCGGCATGGTCGGCGCGCTGGCCGACTGGTTCGCGGTGACGGCGCTGTTCCGGCACCCGCTGGGCATCCCGATCCCGCACACCGCCCTGATCCGCAAGAAGAAGGACGACATCGGCGATCAGCTCGGTGGCTTCATCGAAGAGAACTTCATGACGCCCGAGGTGATCGTGCAGCGCGCCGAGCAGCTGGACCTGCCACGTCGTGTCGCGACCTGGCTGGCCGATCCGAACAACGCCCCACGGGTGTCCGACGAGGCGGCCCGCGCCATCAAGCTCGCGTCAGAGATGTTGCGCGACGAGGACATCGAGCAGTTCATCCAGGCCACCCTGCGGTGGGCGGCCGAACCCGAATGGGCGCCGCCGATCGGGCGCATCCTGCATCAGCTGATCGCCGAGGACCGTCTCGAGCCGGTCTTCCAACTCCTGTGCGACCGCGCCCACGACTGGGCGCTCGGTAGCCAGGACCTCATCGACCGGGTGGTGGAGAGCGACGTCGGACCGGCCTGGAAACCGAAGTTCGTGACCAACCTCATGGGCGATCGGATCTACCGCGAGCTCGTCGATTTCACCTACAAGGTCCGTGCCGACCCGAATCACGAGATGCGCCGGTCGATGCACGAATTCGTCAAGCAGTTCGCCGACGACCTGCAGAACGACCCCGAGATGGTCGCACGGTTCGAGAACATCAAACGTGAACTCGTGGGCAGCGAGGAAGTGGCCGGCGCGGCGTCGACCGCCTGGAACACCGGCAAGGCCGTCATCGAGCAGATGCTCGCCGACCCGAACAGCACGTTGCGCAACACCCTGACCGACGCCGCGATCAACCTCGGCATACGGATCCGCGACGACCGGCCGCTGCAAGAGAAGATGAACTGGTGGGTCGCACGTGTCGCCAATCACCTTGCCACCAACTACTCGCGGGAGATCATCTCCGTCATCACCGAGACCGTGCGCGGCTGGGACGCCGAGGACACCAGCCGCAAGATCGAGCTCCAGGTGGGCCGCGACCTGCAGTTCATCCGCATCAACGGCACCGTCGTCGGATCGCTGGCGGGACTGGTGATCTACACGATCTCGGTCCTCATCTTCCCCTGACCGGCCCCGAGGGAGGGCTTCGACGCCGCGGCGCGCTGCATGCACTGTGCTTGCACGTGTTAGCACTGGGGTCGATACTGGGCTCGGTGAGCCACGGGAGGTGACATGACAGCGAAGAGGCCCCACAACAGCACATCCGAGGACCGCTCGGGCGACGATCCCGTCGATGAGGCGTCGAGCCCCGACGAGGACGATCGCGACACCGGCGGCGTCGGACACACCGTGGAAGCCGTCACCGCCGTCACCGCGGTGGCCTCGGATGCGGTCGCAACCGCGGCACAGGACATCGGCGGGTTCATCCGATCCCAGCGAATGGCCGCAGAGGTGTCGTTGCGGCAGTTGGCCGAACGGGCCGGCGTCAGCAATCCGTACCTCAGTCAGATCGAGCGTGGACTCCGCAAACCCTCGGCAGATGTGTTGGCGCAGATCGCCAAGGGCCTGCGGGTGTCGGCCGAGGTGCTGTACGTTCGGGCCGGGATCCTCGAAGAACGGCCGGCCAGCCCGGTGCGTGATGCGCTGATCGCCGACGACTCGATCAGTGAACGCCAGAAGCAGATGCTGCTCGAGATCTACGAGTCCTTCCGCAAGGAGAACGCCACCGAGGAGCCGATCCCCGACGAGTGACCACAGGGTGACTCGGGCGGTCGATTCACCACCCGCACAAGCGAATCGAGGAGTTCCGATCATGCCGGACAACCCGTTGTCGACAGCGTTGGGTCAAGTGTCGGCCCTGCTCAACGATTTTCGTGAGCGCGGTGAGGCCGCCACCGAGCAGGCCCAGACAAAGATCGCCGAGAGTATCGAGTCGGCGCAGGAACGGATCACCGAGTCGCGCGAGGACCTCACCGAACGCGTCGCCGAGCGAGTCGATTCCGCGCAGTCCACCCTCGACGAGACGCTGGCCACCGCGCTGGCGACGTTCGAGGAGGCCAAGAGCAAACTCGCCGCCCTGCCCGTCGAACTGCCCGCCGAGATCGAAGAACTGCGCGCGCGATTCTCCCCGGAAGAACTGCGCAAGGTCGCCGACGCCTACCTCGCGGTCGCGGCCGCGCTGCTGGCATCGTTGTCCGAACGCACCGAAGAGGTCGTCGACCGACTCAAGGCCCAACCTCTCGTCGGTGAGAACCTGCCGAAACTGGAGAAGGTCTACAACGACGCCGTCGCCCTCACCGAAGACGCACTGGGAACCCTGGCGACGCAGACCAAACTGATCAGCGGCCAAGCCGCCCGCGGAACCGGTGTGGGACAACTGACCTCGCGACGAACCGCCAAGAAAGCCGCTCGCGCAAAGGGTTCGGCCACCAAGGCGCTGCCCGCGGCGAAGAAGGCTGCCGTGACGAAGGCCGCGCCGGCGAAGCAGGCCGCGCCGGTCAAGGTCGCGGCCAAGGAAGCCGAGGCGAAGAAGGCTGCCGTCGTCGCGCAGGCGCCCGCGAAGAAGGCTACGGCGAAGAAGACGGCGGCGAAGAAGTCGGCGGCGAAGAAAACGGCGGCCACGAAGTCGGCAGCAACGAAGGCTCCGGCGAAGAAGGCCACGACACCGGCGGCCAAGAAGACTGCGACACCGGCCAAGAAGACCGCTGCGAAGAAGGCCGCTGCAACAAAGGCTCCGGCCAAGAAAGCCGCTGCCAAGAAGTCTCCGGCAAAGAAGACGGCAGCCACGAAGACCCCGGCCACGAAAACAGCAGCCACGAAAACAGCAGCCAAGAAGACAGCAGCCAAGAAGACCCCGGCGAAGAAGTCCACCGCAGCAAAGAAAACCGCAGCCAAGACCACCGCAGCCAAGAAGAGCCCCGCGAAAAGAACGACCGCACGCAAGTCGCCGCGCTCCTGAGCGTCCGACAAAACCGACATGGAGAGCTAGAGTGGTCGCGTGAATTTCGTCAACGTCCTCGCCGCCGGTCAGAACCTCGTGTTGTGGGTGCTGACCGTGGTCGCCGGTGTCGCGGCCATCGTCGCCCTCGTCCACGCGTCCCTGCAGCGCAAAGACGCCTTCCCGGCGGTCGACAAGCAGAGCAAGGTGCTCTGGGTGTCGTTGCTGGCCCTCGCGACTCTGTTCATCTGGCTGTTCCAGGCGCCGACGCTGTTCTACCTCATCGGCGTCGTCGCGCTGATCGTCTACCTCGTCGACGTCCGGCCGCGCGTCGACTCCATTCAGAACAAGCATTGGTTCCGCAAGATCCGTTGAGCTGAACCCGGGTCCGCGCACCCGTCTGCGCCGCGCAGGTTTCACCAGCCGCCCGCGACCGTCCTCGTGACGGTCGCGGGCGGCTCTCGTATGACACGACGCCGGCGCTGGCCCGC
>NZ_MVPX01000580.1:0-349 GCF_002043085.1 Gordonia sp. i37
CGAAAAACGCTGACGCTGTCTTCAAAATCTCATTGGCTCTGCGTAATTCGGCGTTCTCGCGGCGTAACTCGCGCAACTCCGCACCCGGCTCATCTGCCGGTGATGAACTCGCCGTCGAGACCGCCGGCATGTCCTTCTCGATCCAGTTTCGCAACGTCGCCGGATTGATGTCGAGCATCTCCCCGACATGCCGACGCGCTGCGAGTTTGGCACCGCCGACCTCGGCCAGCCGATCGTGATACATCCTCACAGCCCGCTCACGGGTCTCCAGGTCAAACTTTCGTGCTGCTCCCATACCAACATTCTCCTGGTGAGATCACGGTCTCCACCAGACCCAGGACGGTTCAGA
>NZ_MVPX01000581.1:0-417 GCF_002043085.1 Gordonia sp. i37
ACGATCCCAACGTTGACGGGGCGTACGGGTGGTCGAACACCTTCCCCATCGCGCCGTGCCGCAGTACTGCCATATCGTCGATGCTGTCGGCGCCGGCCACCATCCCTGCGACCAGCGAGAACACCTTGCGATCTGGGTGGGCGCCCTTGTCGGTGGGCACGCTCAGATGCGCACGCGCCAACTCCGACAGGCCAGCCTGTTCAGCCAAGTTCATTACCGGTACCAATCCGGCCACGCCGAGCAGGTTCGGGTCATCACAGGATGCAGACCGGACCGGATGACTATGAGACAATCGCATCTACGAGATGCCCTTCTGCGTGTGCGGATGGAACCCTTAGCAAGTCCCATTCTGCCACTCAGACAGGGCATTTCGTCTACCCCTCACCGCCCGAACAGATACAAATCGGTGGATCGAGG
>NZ_MVPX01000582.1:0-683 GCF_002043085.1 Gordonia sp. i37
GACCATTCTGCCTTGCTCGCCCAGCTCGATGCACTGACCTCCGCTGATTCCGGATCGATGTTCGCTGAGCTGGTCCGTGCCGGACTGCAGGCGTTGATCGAGGCCGAGGCCACCGAAAAGATCGGTGCCGGCCGCTACGAGCGGTCTGCAGAGCGCACGGTGCACCGCAACGGGCACCGGGCCAAGACGGTATCGACCCCGGCCGGGGATGTGTCGGTGAAGATCCCCAAGCTGCGGTCGGGCTCGTTCTTTCCGGTGTTGTTGGAACGGCGCCGCCGTATCGACAAGGCGTTGCATGCGGTGATCATGGAGGCCTACGTGCATGGGGTCTCCACGCGCAACGTCGATGACCTGGTCACCGCCCTCGGCGTCGATACCGGGATCTCGAAATCGGAGGTCTCGCGCATCTGTGGTGGTCTCGATACCGAGATCACCCGCTTCCGGGAACGCTCACTGGCCCACACCACGTTTCCGTACGTGTTTGCTGATGCGACCTACTGCAAGGTTCGGGTCGGTGCGCACGTGGTCTCTCAGGCGCTCGTGGTGGCCACCGGGGTGTCGATGGATGGCTCGCGGGAGGTACTCGGTACCGCGGTCGGCGACTCGGAGTCGTTCGAGTTCTGGCGGGAGTTCTTCGCGTCGCTGAAAGCGCGTGGTCTGGCGGGGGTGCAGTTGGTCACCTC
>NZ_MVPX01000583.1:0-269 GCF_002043085.1 Gordonia sp. i37
GTTGCTGCGCTCGATGGGCGAGACCGGCATCTGCTGGGATAACGCCGGCGCAGAGTCGTTGTGGTCGACGGTCAAGCACGAATACTACAAGCGACACGCCTTCACCACTCGCGCGAATCTTACTGCAGGACTTGACAATTACATTCGATTCTACAATCATGACAGGAGGCACAGTTCGTTAGGGATGATCTCACCCATCGACTTCGAGATCAGCTCGCACGCAAGTCAGCAATCAAGCTAACCGTGTCCATTTTTTCGGGGGAACCCCA
>NZ_MVPX01000584.1:0-22999 GCF_002043085.1 Gordonia sp. i37
CCGAACAACGCACCGTCCTGGAACAACACACCGAACAACTTGCGGATCTCATACAGTTCCTTCGCCGAACACTGGGTGATGTCAGTGCCGTCGATGATCACCGACCCCTGCTCCGGATGCAGCAAACCGATCAACGTCTTCAAGAACACCGATTTACCGGTACCCGACGGACCCAACAACGCCGACACCTCACCCTCGGGCAAGGTCAACGACACATCACGCCAAATATTCTGCGAACCAAACGACTTGGTGAGGTTGGCGACGCTCACTTCGACACCCATGATGGATTCCGTCCCGTCGTCTCAGTTGCCGGGCGCCGGTGCCGAGCCGGCAGGCGCGGGGGCAGCGGGAGCCGGGGATGCGGGAGCCGACGTCGCTGCGCCACCCGGGGCGGTGCCCGCCGGAGCGTTGCCACCCGAAGCGTTGCCATCGTCACCGGTCCCCAGATTGGTTCCGATGCCGCTGATCTCGCTGATCTGCCAGTTCTGGTTCGGGTCGATGGTCACCTTGTAGGTGGCCGTCGATTCGATGCCGTCGGGAGCCTGGGCGTTCTTGGTCGTCACGTTGACGAACGCCACCACCTGGTAGGTGCCATTGTCCTGCGAGACGACCTTGGCGGCGATCGGCTCGGCGGTCGAGGACCACTGCAGCGGCACGATGAGCTGCTCCATCGACTGCGAGGCCTTGCGGAGACGGTCGGCGAGTTCCGGAGTGGTGTTCTGGGTCAGTCGTGTGCGCCAGTCGTCGGGGTTCTGGTAGTTCATCTGGGCTGCGCCGGTGGCGTAGTCGAGGGCGACCTTCTCGGCCCGAGCGCTGTTCGCCGTGGCCGACTTCATGTCGTCGACCTGCCCGGAGACCGCGACCAGTCGCCAGCTCAGTACGGCGATGACGGCGACCACCACCACCGCCAGCACCCCGAGCGCGAGGGTGCGCATCGATACCGATCGCGCAGCGAGACGACCGGTCTTCGACGGCTTCTCGTCCTTCTTCGACTCATCCGTCTTCTCAGTGGTTTTCGCGTCGCTCGTCGTGCTGCCGGTGGAGTTGCTGTCGGTCGTGGCCGTGTCCGTCGTGGCCGTGCCGGTCGTCGCACTATCGGTGGTGTCGGTGCTCTCGTCGGCGATGCCGTCCACGGAGTCCTTGGTTGCTGAGGTCATGGGTGGGTCTCCTTCGTCAGGTGTGAGATCGTGCGTGCGCTGTGGCGCCGGTGGGGTCATCGGTGCTATCGCCCCCCTGCGGGCACGTGGATCGTCAGGGCGCCGTTCGGCTGCGTCGAGGCGAGCATCTGGTCGAGGACGCGGCCGAGGTCGACCGTGCGCAACGAGGCCGCCCCCGCTCGCGCCGCCGGGAGCAGGTTCACGCCGATCACATTGAGGTTGGCCGAATTCTCGTCGAGGAACTTCTGGAGTTCGGCGAACAATGGGCTCGCGCCGTACTTGACGCCGTCGTAGAGCGGTCCACCGAGGACCACCGCATCACGCACCGAGGCGAGCAGCCCCTCGAATCCCACCCCGAAGCCGTTCATCAACGGTGTCGTCTGCCGCAACAGATCGGGGATCGGTCCGGTCCGCATGATCAACGGCTGCAGGGTACTCAGCAGAGACACCATCGCATCGGACTGCTGGGTGAACTCGTCGGCGAACAAACGGCCGGCGCGGTTGAGACTGCCGATCACCTCCTGACCTTCGGGAAGTCCGGTGTTGAGCTCACCGAAAACCCGTTGTACCTCTTGCGGATCGACCTGGTTGAGGATGTCGGTCAATCGCTGTGAGAGTTCTTTGAAGGTGGTGGGCACGGTGACCTGCTGCGGATCGATCCGGGCATTGTTCTGCAGGTACGGACCCGCCGTGCTGTTCGGGAGCACCGCCACATAGGCCTCGCCGAGTGCCGAGAGATTGTCCACCCGGAACGCGCTGTTGGCAGGAATGTGGTCGGAATCGGGGTAATCCCAGGTGATCACGGCACCCGAGGTGGATTGACTGATGTCGGTGACGTGCCCGATCTCGATGCCCCGCAACAGTACTCGCGATCCCACCAGAAGACCGTTCGTGTCGGGCACGGTCATCGAGGCATGCCGGGCACCGGGCGAGGCGATGTGCAGACCCACGTTCAGGATGTAGGCGATCGACAATCCGGCCAGCACCAGCATGGCCAGGACCGACACACGTGTCTTGGTGATCATCGGATCGCTCCCAACATGCGCAGCAGATTCTTTGCGTCCCCGATGAGTTGGCCACCATCGCCGCCGGACACCGAGGTCACGTTCACCGACGGATTCTGGGCGAAGGGCAGCAACGTGCTCTGCAGGAACTCGGTCAGTTCGGCGCCTGCATCGGGTGCCTCGTCCCACATGCCGCGGCCGGCCATCGTGGTCGCCGCGACCGAACGCAGCATCGGGATCAGCCAGACACCACCGATGAAGATCGAACCGACCGACGGCAGGAGCGTGCTGATGTGTGCCACCACCGATGTCGCCACGCGATCCCAATAGTGGGCGGCCTCCGGCCCGAACACCCCCGCGATCTGCGGTGCCACCCGCCCGAACATCAGCGACGTCTGGTTCATGCCGTCGATCAGGCGGTCGAGCTCATCGGTCTGACCGGCCAGGTTGTCGAGGTCCTTGGCCACCGTCGTCGACATGCGGCGCACATCGGGAATCGAGGGCATCGTCTTGTTCAACGTGGCCATCGTGTCCTGCGCCTTCTGGATACTGCCGCCGTTGACGAAGTAGGCCAACACGGCGATCGTGTCCTCCAGCGTGGGCGGAGAGGTCGTCCGGGCCAGCGGCACCACTCCCCCGTCCTGCAGGTAGCCGCTGTTGTCGGGACCGGCGGCCGGTGGCGTCAACGCCAGGTAGGTGTCACCGAGCAAGGTGTTCTGCCGGATGATCGCCTTGGTGTCGGCGGGCACCCGGGTGGAGTCGCTGAGGCCGATTTTGACGTCGACACCGTTGGCCGATTCCGACGTGCTCTCGACGGTGCCGATCCGAATGCCGTTCATCATGACGTCGGCGCCCGCCGGGAGGTTCAGGACACTCGCGAACTGCAGGGTGACGTGGTAATCGGTGCTGACTCCGGCCCGCACCGACGGTAACTTGTTGGGGCTCAGGGACGAACATCCTGTCGCCGCGGCCATGATCGTCACCGCCAGCACGAGGGCGAACACGGTGGTGAGGTGTCGTCTGGTCATCACTGGCCCGCCTTGTCGAGCAGAAGTGTGAAGAGGTTCATTGTCGTCGTCCGTCCCGCGTCGCATTTGACCCGCAGTGCCGAGCATTGCGCAGCCGAAAGTGCCACTCCCGGAGCACGATACGGAACCGACAGTCCACCTGCTGACTCCTGTTGATTCAATGCAGCGGAGATGGAAGGCACCATCGCATACAACTTCTGCAGATCCGGTGCGCGTGCTGCCGCCAGCGCGATGAGGTCCTTGACCGGTCCTTGGACGATCGGCCAGATGATGGAGCCATAGTTGCGCTGGATGTCGTAGATCGTGGCCACGGTCCAACCGACACCCACGTCGAACTTGGAGACGTCACCGAACAGGGTCGTCCCCTTGGCCGCGACCGTCGGCATCTGGTTGAGGATCGACATGATGGACCCCCAGTCCTGCAGTGCGTTCTGCGTCAGCGGAGCCATGTTGGCGATCGCCGATCCGATGTTGGCGACGAAGTCGTCGGGGCTCCTCGCCGCGGCCGAAGCGTGTTCGAACATGCTGTTCGCGGTGTTGCCGGTACCGGCGAGCGCCTTGTCGATACCGTCGAGCGACCCTTGCAGGTCCGGACTCCCGTTGTCCGACAACGACTTGAGGAAGTCCGACGCCGAGCCGGTGATCTCGGAGATGCTCTTGGGGGTGAAAGAGTTTTCCTTGGAGATGCAGTGTCCCGCCGTCAGCACCGGGCCGCTACGGTAGTTGCCGACCAGTTCCACGCTGCGATCGGCCAACAGTGACTTGGATCGGGTGACCGCCTGGACATTCGCCGGGTAGGAACGGCCACCGTCGAGCGAGAACGTCACCCGGACATGGTCACCCTGCGCCTCGATCTTGGTGACCTTGCCGACCCGATATCCCATCTGGGTCAACGGGTTTCCGACGTAGAGGCCGATGGCATCGGGGAGATCGGCACAGAAGCCGTCGCCACCTGCGGAACCGTCGGTGTCACCGGAGTTGGCCGAACCGACACCGACCGCGAGCACGGTGGCCGCGACCGCGATCACCGCGGCGATCGACAGGCCGACGAGCCCTCTTCGACGAGACATCATCAGCAGTCCTTCCCCGGTACCGGGATGCAGAGGTTGTTCAGATCGACCGTGCCGCCGCCGAGTTGACGCATCCCGTCGGGACCGATCCACTGCGCCAGCCGATCCCGCAGGCTGAGGAGACCGTCGATCGCCGGCCCCATCTGCTTCTGCCAGGCGAGGATCGCGTCGCGGATCGCATACACGTTCTGGCGCACCAGATCCGAGTGTTCGAGATAGAACTTCTCGAAGGGCATCAGCCGCGAGAGAATCGATCCGAGCAACTTGTAGGTGTAGTTGAAGCCCGCGGAGTTGTTGTTGTAGGTCGTCACCACCGTGTCGATCTTGTTGATCAGGTCGAACACGAACTCCCGATTGGCGTTGAAGGTCTGCAGATACTCCTGGGCCAGAGCGGCGATCTGATGGACCTGGGTGCGCTGCTGGTCGAAGACGGCGGTGATCGAGTTCATGCCGTCGACGATCGAGCGCAACGAGGTCGAGTTGCCTTGCAGGGCTTGGGCAACCTGTGCCAGGTTGGCATTCACGGTCGACGCTTTGACGTCGTCGGTGACCTTGGGTGCCTGCTGCAGGACATCACCGATCGAGTAGGGAACCGAGACCCGGCTCGTGGGAATCGTCGCGGCGGTCTCGGAGCGGCCGAGCGGGATCAGCGTGACCGCGTAACCGCCGACCGGGGTTAGCATGCGGACCTCGATCCGCGACAGGTCTCCAACCCACGTGTTCTTGTCGATGCGCGCATCGACGGTGACCGCGTCCTGCCCGATGCTGATCGAGGACACCTTTCCGACGCTGACGCCGGCGACGCGGACGTCGGCGCCGGTTTCGATCGCCGACGCGTCGGTGGTCTCGAACGAGATCGTCTTCTGGTCCGGTGGCCGGATGTAGATGATCCCGAGTACCCCGAGGACCACGATGGCCAGGACCACCACACCGATTCCGAGGAGTGCGTCGCTGGAACCGCACCGATTCAGCCACGAACCCCGTTGTGTCACTTTGTGCACAGGACCACCTCGCTACCGCTGAGAAGCACTTGCACGTCGGAGGGCAGTTGCGCGCGCCCGTTGGTGCAATGGGTGTTGACCGCGCCGCGTGTCTGGGTGGTCTTGAGTCCCGCCAGGGTGTTCGGCATGAGCGTGAACGAATTCAGCGCGTCGGTCATCGTGTGGAAGACATGGGTCAGCAATACGTCGACATCGAGATCCGGGCTGACCCCGAGCGAGGCGAGGATCTGCTCGATGGGTTCGAGTAGCGCCGGACCGTAGGTCGCGGTCTTCGGGAACTCGCCGAGCACCTTCATCGCGTTGTCGATCGGCTTGTTCACCGCCTGCATGAAGGCCAGCACATACTGCGATCGTCCGCCCATCGAGTCGGAGATCCGACCCATGTTCTGGGCGAGGGTCGAGATGACCGCCTGCCGGTCCTTGGCGAAATCGGCGAGCTTCTGGGTGCTGTCGAGCATCGGTCCCAGTCCGGAGCCGTCACCCTGTAACAACGCGATCGCATTGGCACTGAACGCGTTGATCTGATCACTGTTCATGGTCGCCAGTACCGGCTGCAGGCCGTTGAACAGTTGGGTGATGTCGAACGACGGAGTCGTCTTGTCGGCGGCCAGATGGGTCACCGGCTTTCCCGGTGTGTCGCCGGACTCGACGTCGACGTACCGCACACCGGTGAGGTTCTGGTACTTGATCGCGAGCTTGCTGGTGTCGGTCAGCTTGTGCTGGTCGTCCATCGTGAAGGACACGTGGACCACCGGCGGGCCGTCGGCGCTGCCCTGCTGTAGATCCACACCGGTGACCTTGCCGATCCGCATCCCTCGCGTGCGGACGTCTCCGTTGACATGCAATCCCGATGCGTCGGTGAAATCGGCTGTGTAGGTGTCGGTTCGGATGTTGTCGACCGGGTTGCGCATCGCATTGACGACCAGGATGAACAGGAGCACGGTGATCACCGCGACGGCGGCCACCTTGGCCCCCGTGATGAACATCCGCGTATTCGGTGACATTATCGGGTCCCTCCCTGCGTCACGGTGGTCATCCGGGCGAGCGGGCCGGCCATCGCCGGCATGCTGTCCAGGACGATGCGCAACTGCAGCGTCTTCTGCTGGTCGGTGCCGGTGAACGACGACTCCAGACCTGCCAACGCTGCCCGTGCCTTGGCCACCGTGGCGCCCCCGCCGATCGCCGGGGGCAGCGGATCGGTCAGGTACTTGATGATGGTCACCAGCGGGGTCAGTTCGGTGCCGTGCGACGCCAAGAGCGCACCTGCCTTTCCGAACAGGTCGTTGGCAGCAACGGTCAGCGAATCGTCGGTCAGGTTGTGGAAGCCCTCGTTGACCCCGCGAGAACCGTCGGGCAGCTTGTTGTAAGGGCTTTCGGTGATCGCGTAGAGCCCGATCATCGTCTGCTCGGTAAACCCCGGGAAGGAGTCGAGGACATTGTTCACGCGATTGATCAGGGTCGCCGGCAACTGCTGCTGGGTGCGCGCCACGTTGTCGGCGAAGATGACTCCCGTCTGGATCAAGGGTGCCAGGCCGTTGGCGTAGCGCATCACCTTGTCGAGGCTGTCGATCATGTCGCGGGTCAGTGAGCCGTCCACCACGATCGACCCCCGCTCGAGCATCGTCGACATCGTAAAGTCCGGTGCGGTGGTGCGGTCGAGGGTCTCACCATCGGTGAGTGCCTTTCCGCCGCGCTGGGCGACCAGGTTGACCGCGGTGACCCCGAAGTAGTTCTCGGGACGGAAGTCGACACTGAGCGAATCGGTCAACGTCTGTGCCGCCGCATCGTTGAGGACCACCGCGAGATGTACCGAATCGGCGCTGGGCGCCACGATGTCGGTGACCTCACCCACCTCGGCTCCGCGTAGCAGGACCTTGGAACCCGACTTGATGCCGGGGCCCAGGGCGGGCACGACGAAATGGATGGTGGTGCCGCTGGGCGCCTTGGCCTTCGGGTAGACGATGGCCACCGCCGCGATCAACACGATGACCACGGCAAGCGAGCTGAGCCCGGCGATCACGAGGGTACGCATCTGACCACGGGTGCCACCGCGCAGGAAGTCTTGACTGGTGAATCCGGCCACGTCAACCCCTAAAAGGCAATGCGGGGTTGAGTCCCCAGATCACCACTGTCATACAGAAGTTCAGGACAACGATCGCGACCAGGCTGGCGCGGATGGCCCGACCGGATGCCGCGCCCACGCCGGCCGGTCCGCCGCTCGCGAAATAGCCGTAGTAGCAATGGATCAGCGTGACCACAGCGCAGAAGATGAGAGCTTTGGCGATGGACGCGAGGAGATCCGGCAACGTCACGAATTGCGCGAAATAGTGGTCGTAGGTGCCCGACGGCTGACTGTGGAAGGTCTTGATGATGATGCCGCCGGTGATGAAACTGACCACGACTGCCATCAGGTAGCTCGGCAGCACGACGAGCATGCCGCCGATCAGACGGGTGCCCACCACGAACGGGATGGCCCGCAGCCCCATCACCTCGGTCGCGTCGATCTCCTCGGAGATCCGCATGGCGCCGATCTCGGCGGTCATTCGGCATCCGGCCTGGGCGGCGAAGCCGATTCCGGTGATGATCGGGGCGACCACGCGAATGTTGCCGAAGGAACCGATGATTCCGGTCAGCGCACCGAAGCCCAGGAGGTCGAACGCCATGAAGGCCTCGATCGCCACCACCGCGCCGACGGCGATTCCGAGGAAGAACATGAGACTGACGACGCCACCATCGACGATGATCGACCCACTGCCCCAGGCCATGTCGTTCATCGTCTTGAGGGTCTGCTTGCGGTAGTGGCGGATCGTGGTGGGCAGCAGCGCGAAGGTCTTGCCCACGAAGACCACGATCTGACCGAACTGGGCGATGGCGCCCAAGATCTTGTCGATGACGGTGCGGGATGCACGTACGGCGAAGTTGTCTCGCGTTGCGATTCTGTTGGCGGTCATCGGATCACGCCAACTGCGCCGGGAAGAACATGGTCTGCAGCTGGCTCACGACGAGATTGGTCATGAAGATGCAGAACACGCTGAGGACGACCGAGGCGTTGACCGCGTTGGCGACGCCCTTGGGCCCGCCTTTGGCCTCCAGCCCGCGCAGGCTGGCGATGATCACCACGATCACGGCGAACAGCAACGCCTTGACCACCGAGAAGATGAGGTCGACCGGCGTGGCGAAAGCACCGAACGACTGCCAGAAGCTGGCCGGCACCACGTCGTTGACGTTCGCCGAGATGGCCAGGCCGGCGGCGACGCCGGAGGCGACGATGATGATGCACAATGCCGGCGAGATGGCCACCATGGCGATGAACCGCGGGACAATCAGTCGCTGAACGGGATTGACGCCCATGACGCGCATCGCCTCGATCTCTTCGCGGATCGACCGCGCCCCGAGGTCGGAGGCGATGGCCGATGCCGCGGCACCACTCATCAGCAGCCCCGCCGCCATGGGTGCGCCCTGGCTGACGACGCCGAGGCCGCTGGCCGCACCGGCCAGGGAGTTCGCACCCACCTGGTCCATGACGCCACCGACCTGGACCGAGACCTCGGCTCCGATGGGCACAGCCATCAGTAGTGCCGGTAATGCGGTGACCTTGAACAGTTTCCACATCTGTTCGATGACCTCGCCCAGCGCGAGTCGCAAGGTGAGGGTGTCGGTGACGGAGAACCGGACGACCTCCATTGCGAGCCGGGCCGAACGGCCGATCGTGTTGATGCTGCGGACCATGCGGTCCACGATCGAATCGATGACCTTCCGGACTCCCGCGCCGACGGCCACTGCGGGCCGGCGTCTGTCGAGCGCGCTGACGCTCATCTCCACCTCTTTCACTTCAGGATTCACCGCGTGCGATCGGGACATGACCGCACGGGGACCGGGCTACCCGCCGACTGCGGGGTGATGTGGGGCTAACCCATGACGCGCCGCAGGATTCGCCTCATCCCCGGGCTGTAGGGCGGATAGGCGAATGACGGATCCGGTCGAGCCGGCTTGCGCAGCACCGCTTTGTGATGGCTGAACGTGTCGAAACCGAACTTTCCGTGGTATCGACCGAGCCCCGATTCTCCGACGCCACCGAACGGCAGCTCGGGAACAAGGAGCTGATAGAGAAGGTGATTGACGCCGACCGCGCCGGACGAGGTCTTACCGACGACGAGGTCCTCGGTGCGTCGAGAATTGGTGAAGAGGTAGAGCGCCAAGGGTTTCGGCCGCGCATTGATGAACTCGACCGCGTCGGCGACGCTGGGCACCGAAATCAGCGGGAGGATGGGGCCGAAGATCTCCTCGGTCATCAGCTCCGAGGTCGGGTCGGGATCGGTGATCAGCGCCGGCGTGATCGTCAGCCGATCGATGTCGGTGTCGCCGCCGTACTGTTCACCGCCGTGCGAGCCCAGCACCTCCGAGAGCCGATCGAATTGACGGCGGTTCACGATGTGGGTCGAGTCGTTGGCCGCGTGGGCGGGCAACTCGGCGAGGAGTCGTTCGACGAGAGCGGGCCGAACGGAGTCCTCGACGAGGACATAGTCGGGGGCGATGCAGGTCTGGCCCGCGTTGATCGACTTCGCCCAGGCGATGCGTCGCGCGGCGACCTCGATATCGGCATCCTCGGTCACGATGACCGGGCTCTTGCCACCGAGCTCGAGGGTCACCGGTGTGAGATGGCGTGCACTGGCCTCCATCACCGCCTTGCCCACAGTGGTGGACCCGGTGAAAAAGGTGTGATCAAACTGCAATTCAAGCAGCGCGCGGTTGATCTTGCCGTCACCCAGCACGACGCGCACCGCGTCCGGGTCGACGTACTTCGGCAACTTCTCGGCGATCATCCGCGCGGTGGCACCGGCGACGTCGGAGGGCTTGACCACGGCAGCATTGCCGGCCGCCAGGGCACTGACCAGTGGCTGAATCGTCAACAGCAGCGGAAAATTCCACGTTCCGAGGATGAGTACGACGCCCTTGGGTTCGGCGACGATGCGAGCCTTCCCGGGGGCGGTCGCAGCACTCACGCGCACCCGCGACGGCTCCATCCAGGTCGCCAACTTCGTGAGGGTGTGCCGGATCTCGTGGCGTACCGGGCCGATGTCGGCCATGAACGAGGCCATGGCCCCGCGGCCGAGATCGGCACTGATCGCGTCGGCGATCTCGTCCTCGCACTCGTCGATGAAGCGCAGCAAACCCTCGAGTTGCGCCACCCGCCATGAATACGAGCGCGTGCGGCCGGTGCCGAAGGCCGACCGCGCGCGGTCCACCTCGTCGGCCACATCGGCGGGACGGGTCGTCCCCCGCAACTCGGTAACGCTCATCTGATCTCACCCCAGACGGATCGAGCGGTGGGCCTCAACGGACGGCCACACCGGGTCGTGCTTTGTTTGGACAGCGCGAGCATACAATGTGTTCAGACGTGACGTCAATCACTTGGCAATGGTGCTGTCGTGCACCCGACACTGCCGTCTCCCACCACGAGCGGGGCTGTGGCATTGTGATGTGGAACACGAAACGAACGACATGACGTTAACAGACACGAGACGTTTCATGTCAAGTGTCACCAGCTAAGTTTTCACTCTGCTGCAGGTCCGCCGCTTGTGAACACCTTGTCTGGACAGAAAGTTCTCGCTACTGTGCACAGGTGACCGATTGGGAGAAGATCCGCATTTCGCAGGTAATCGAGGTCCATCGCAGAGGATCGGCGACGCGCGTGACGCTTGCGCGACCGCAGGCTCTCAACGCCTTTGACACCTCGCTGCAGTCCGAACTCCGGAACACACTCGACGAGCTCACGGCCGATGATTCCGTGCGCTGCGTGGTCCTCACCGGGGCGGGCCGTGCCTTCTCCTCGGGAGCCGATCTGACGCTCGACGACCTCGGTCCGCAAACCCGGCTGGCTCCGCGTACCGAGGAGGAGCTGCGGATGCGCTACAACCCGACGATCCGTGCGATCCGCACCATGCCCAAGCCGGTGATCGCCGCCGTCAACGGCACCGCCGCGGGGGTCGGATGTGCACTCGCGCTCGCCTGTGATCACGTGGTGGCCGTCCGGTCTGCGAGCTTCGTCCTGGCCTTCTCCCGGGTGGGTCTGACCCTCGACGCGGGCACCTCGGCGCTACTCGGTGCGCGTGTCGGATTCGGCCGTGCCACCCGGATGGCCATGTTGGCAGAGCCGGTGGACGCCGACACCGCGCTGTCGTGGGGGATGATCGACGCCGTGGTCGACGACGACGCGCTGGACGCTCGGGTCGATGAGGTCGCCGAGCATTTCGCCACCGGGCCCACCCGCTCCTACGCCGCCACCAAACGCAGCCTCAACGCCGCACTGCTCCCCCATCTCGACGAGGCCTTCGAAACCGAGATCGCCGGGCAGACCGAGCTGGTCGACTCCACGGACTTCCGCACCGGGGTGGACGCCTTCATAAATCGGCGCACACCGCAATTCACCGGTCGCTGAACAGAATTCGGTGCAGACCCGCACGTGTGGGCGGGTGGTGTCAGCGGCGTCCGTAGACGGCTGCGTACAGGAATCGACCGACCATCTCGGTGACCGCAGCCAGATCGGCGAGGTGCTCCTCGCCGGCCAGGGCACCGGCCACGGCTCGTTCGATCGTCCACAAGATGACCGCCGCATACGCCGGCACGGGCGGCCCCGCAGGTGCGAGTCCGGCAGCACGATCGGAGTCGATGATCGACTCCAGGGTCGTTTCCATGGCGTTCATCGCCGCGAGATACTCCGCGCGCAGTTCCGGCAGACGCGGCCACGCGTGGACCGCGTTGCGGATCACCGGACCGGCGAAACCCTCCAGATTGAGCCACTCACCGACCTGGGCCAACAGCCTCTCCGGCTCGTCGCGATCGATGTCGGCCAGCCCGCGTAGGCCCGCCACGATGTCGGCCGCCGCCTCGCGGAACAACACCACGAAGGCGTCTTCCTTGCTGCGGAAGTAGAAGTAGAACGATGCGCGCGAGATGCCGGACTTCTCCAGGATCTTGGCCACGCTGACATCGGCGAGGCTTTCCTCGACGAGGAGCTCGCGCATCGCCTGCAGAATCGCCGTCGCGGTTTCTCCCTCGACGACGGGTGCGGTGATCTCCGGCATCGGTGATCGTTCGAGATCGGTTGCTGCAGATGAACCCTTGTCGGATACAGCCTCGTGACGTCCACCGAAGATCGCCGCCTCGTTGACCGCACGCAGCGGTGCCACCACGTCGTCGACCGTGGCCAGTCGCGGATCGAGCCCCCGCGAGCTGACGTAGAACACGCGCTCGGCCGCACCGACGAGCATGGTGGCGATCATGTCCGGCGGCGAGCCCGTCGGAGCTTGGCCCGAATCCCGCTCGTAGACAACCTGTTCGGTGATCGCATCGACGAAGCGCGCATACATGCGCTGCCACGCCGCGGCCACTGCCGGTTCGCTGTGCATGTGCTCGATCACCGAGCAGATGACTGCGCCGTGCGCAGACCACATCTCGAGCGTGCTCTCCAGACTCGTGCCCATCCGCTGAGCGCGGGCCTTACCCGGAGTCGTGGACCACGGCGCGTCCTGGCCGTACGAATCGTCGAAGACCCGTCCGAGCAATGCGACGAGGACGTCGTACTTGTTGGCGAAATAGTGGTAGAAATTCGCCCGGGACAGTCCGGCGGCGCGCAGGATCTGCGCCACCGTGAGTTTCTGGAGCGACGTGTCGCGCAGCAGTTCTTCCGTCGCGGCGAACACGGCCAGTTCGGCGGACGAGGTGCCGTCGAACTCGCGGGGTCGGCGCCGCACGAAAGAGCCCTGGGTCATGACCATGACTTTACATTATGTCCGGACACGTAGTATTGACGCTTCTGCGCCGGATTCTTCCGCCTTGGGCACTTCCCGGCGCCTACCGATTCCGCCGAGAAGCGCGGCGTCGAACTCGTCGGGGCATTCGAGCATCGGATAGTGCCCACAATCGAGTTCCACCAGCGTCGAGGCGAGGCGATCACGCACCCATCGCGCGCCGCGCACGGACAACGCCGGATCGGCAGTGCCGACGATCTGGGTCACCGGTACCGAGAGATCGTCGAGGACATGGGTCTGATCGGTGCACATCAGCGTCCGCATCGCCGCGTGCGCGGCCCAGGTCGGCGTCTGCAGCGACACACGATGGAGCCAGTCGAGCGTCTGCGGATCGGGATCACCCTTGAACGGGTCGCCCACCGCGCTGCGCCGCAACGCAATTCGATCGGCATGCTCGGCGCCGAGGATTGCGGCGAGTGGCTTGTCGGCGGGCACGCCGAAGGCGAAGGCGTCGGTACGCGAGGCCGACACCCCATTGGATGCCACCATCACCAGCGCGTCGACGAGGTCGGGGTGGTCGTGGGCCAGACGCAGCCCGACCATCCCGCCCAGCGACCAACCGACCACGACCGCATGGTCGACACCGAAGGCGCCGAGCAAGTCGACGGCGTCGGCGACGAGGCCCTCGATCTCATATCCCTGCAGTGGCGCATCGGAATCGCCGTGTCCGCGCTGGTCCATTGCCAGCGCCCGATAGCCGGCGGCGGCCACAGCACCGAGTTGTCGGTCCCACACCTCTCCGCTGAGACTCCACCCGTGGATGAACAGGACCGTCGGACCCTGCCCCACCTCGCGGACATTGATCCGTGTGCCGTCGCGGGTTTCCACGAGCTGCCCGCTCATGCCCGCGCCCCCGTCGGACCGACCGCACCGGGACCGCCGTGGAATGTCGCGATGTCGCCCGCCTCCTGCCGCTCGGTGCGGTACGCGTTCACCGGGTCGTCGAGGTCGGGGTAGCCCAACGAGATACCCAGCAGCACCTGACGATTCTCCGGGTAACCGAAGTAGTCGCGCAGCACCGGCGCCTGGGTCGCCAGCGCCGCCTGCGGAATCGTGCCGATGCCGCGACTGTGCGCTGCGAGCAGGAAATTGTTGACGAAGAGACCACAGTCGACGGCCCCGTACGTTCCCAGCGCCCGCTCTGTCGTCACGACGGCGACATGGGGTGCGTCGAAGAAGTCGAAGTTGCGCAGGGTTTGTCGTGCCGATGCCGCGCGATCACCCTTGGCGATTCCCAGGCTCTCATAGAGCTGCCATCCACTGGTCCGCCGCCGATCCCGGTAGACCCCCTCATACGCGGTCGGGAACTCGATGTCCGGATTCTCCTGCGGGCCTTGCGAGATGGCCTCACGCAGCGCATCGCGCAGAGCGTCGGTGGCCGACCCGGTGGTGATGTCGATGTGCCAGGGCTGGGTATTGCACCACGACGGTGTGCGACGGGCGATGTCGAGGACCCGGTCGAGCTCTTCGCGCGGAATCGGTTGCGGCAGAAAGGCACGACAGCTCCACCGGGTCGACAACAACCTGTCGAGCGCGTCGGTGGCCACCTCATCGGCGGATATGTCGGACGCGGCAGCGACGCCCACGGGGTCGGCGGTCATGACGGCACCTTTCGTCTGTCGGACCTCGTCGTCCGAGATCTCCCCACCGCACGCGGGAAACGGTGCGGTCGGCCACACTCTTCGTACATGCGGCCATACACTGAGTGTAGACATAGTGTTCACCACGGTCTACCCTGAGTTGTAACGGCCATCACAGGGAAACCGCCCATCACACCGCGATCCACAGGAGGCGACATGACCACCACTGAGCCGAAGCCCACTCGTGAGATGACCTTTCGAGGAGACCTCGATGTACCGCCGGGTCTGCCGAAGGGCATCGATCTGGGGCGAATCGCCAACAAGGACAAGGCGATCGCCATGTACGGACGCGAGATGGTCGAGACATTGACCGATCACGCGCTCCTCGCCGACGACTACGCCTACCAGGCGATGCTCGACTTCAAGGACAAGAGCAACACCACCAGCTGGCGCACCTTCGACCGTGCCCTCGAGAACGGCATCGATTCCATCGACGATCCCACCCCGGGCCTGGTGGCGATCTTCGAGCAGCTCGATCGGGTACCGGAGTGGGTCGATTTCGACCAGCTCTATCGCGGGGCGGTGGCCTTCTGGCGTGCCGGCCCCATCGTGCCGCCCGTGCTGGCGTGGGGCGCAATCGCCGGTGGGTTCTCCATGTACAGCGCCACCCGGCCGGTTCTGTTCAGCGGACGTCTGCGGAAGATGGATCAGGTCGGTACCCGTCTCATCGAGAGCTTCCGATATGTGGTGGCCGCCTACACGCCCGGGGGCATGCATCGCTACGAAGACGGCTTCCGGCTGACCGCCAAGGTTCGGATGATCCATGCTGCGGTCCGCCACAGCCTCGGCAGCTCCGACGCGTGGGACTGGGCCAACTGGGGCATCCCGATCAACAACCTCGACGGCATGGTCACCCAGGCCGGACAGTTCGGTGTCAAGTTCATCGATGCGGTCCAGAGCTCCGGAATCCGGTACAGCGACCGTGAACTCGAGGACATCTTCGCACTGAGCCGCTACGTGGGATACGTCATCGGTGTCCCCGAGGAGATCTTGCACACCGACTACGAGGACGCGCGACGCAAGACCGAGTTGCACACCCTGATCGAACTGCCGCCGGACGAGCTCTGCCGCGACGTCGTGCACTCGATCGTCGAGTACAGCGTGGAGAACCCGCCCGGGGACGTCGAGGTGTTGCCCGGCCCGGTCGCCAAGTTCATGACCAACGAGCGCCGCCTGAAACTCGCCTACGGACTTCTGCATTCGTGGATTCCGGCCGACGTCATGGAAGGCCTCGAAGCGGAGAAGACGCCGTGGCGCCACATCCTGCCGACCATCCGTCCCGCGGTCGCCCTGGCCAGCCGCGTCGGTCGACTCCTTCCGCATGACGACGAGCGCGCCGCGTTCACGATGCTGCGTCAGTTCAACGACGCGATCAAACTCCCCGACGGCTCCAACAAGGAGATGGCCGTGGCCAACCCCGACGAGGTGCACGCCGACATCGTCGCCAACAAGGGCGGTATGCCGACCGTGTCGCACGCGTGACCGCTGCTGCGGCACCGCTCGACGGTGTGCGCGTGATCGAGCTCGCGGGTATCGGTCCGGGCCCGTTCGCGGGGATGTTGCTCGCCGACATGGGCGCCGAGGTCATCACCGTCGACCGTCCCGGCGGCAATCCGTGGGCGGTGGCCGGCCACGACATCCTGTTTCGCAGTCGACGCCACGTCGCCGTCGACCTGAAGAGACCCGAGGGCGCCGAGGTGGTTCGCCGGTTGTGCGCCGGGGCGGACGGACTGTTCGAGACGTTTCGTCCCGGCGTCGCCGAGCGCCTCGGGGTGGGGCCACAGGACTGCCTCGCCGTCAACAGCGACCTCGTGTACGGGCGGATGACCGGTTGGGGGCAGACCGGGCCGCTGGCGTCGACGCCGGGTCACGACATCAACTACATCGCCCTGACCGGCGCGCTACACGCCATCGGCCGGGCCGGCCAGGCGCCGGTCGCCCCATTGAATCTCGTGGGCGATTTCGGCGGTGGCGGAACGTTTCTCGCGCTCGGCATGCTCGCCGGCATCGTGTCCGCCCGGGCCGGCGGCGGAGGGCGCGTCGTCGATGCTGCGATGATCGACGGCGCCTCGTCGCTGATGTCGATGTTCCATTCCTATCGCGCCGAGGGCGACTACACCGAAGAGCGTGGAACCAACCTGCTCGACACCGGTTCGTTCTTCTACGACGTGTACCCGACACGCGACGGGAAGTGGGTCAGTATCGGGGCCATCGAGGACCAGTTCTGGGTCGAACTGTGCGAGGTCCTGAACCTACCCGAGGCGATGCGCTCCGGTCATCGTGACCCCGAGCGCTTCGACGAGTACCGGACAGTGCTGGCCGATCGGATCGCCGAACACAGCCGCGACGAGTTGGACCGCCTGTTCGCGGGCCGAAACACCTGTTACGCACCGGTTCTCGCGTTGTCAGAGACGGCGGATCATCCGCATCACGTCGAGCGTGGGACATTCGTCGCGATCGACGGCGTCGTGCAACCCGCCCCCGCACCACGCTTCGACGGCGTTGCGCCGACGCAGCCGCGCAGTCGTCGTTCTCCCGGGGCGGATTCCGACGATGTCCTGGCCGATGTCGGCTTCAGCGATTCCGAGATCGGCCGGCTGTGCGACTCGGGCGTCGTGGCTTCCACGAACTGACCGTACCCTTACGTAGGCCGTCGGCCCGACCGTTCTCGGTCGGGCCCACGGACTCGTTTCTGCTGGTTCACAATCCGAGTGAACGCCCGACGATCTCGCGCATGATCTCGTTGGTGCCGCCGTAGATCCGCTGGACGCGCGCATCCCGCCAGCGGCGGGCAACCTCGTACTCCTCCATGTATCCGTATCCGCCATGCATCTGCAGACACGTGTCGAGTGCCTCGAATTCGAGTTCGGTGGTGAGGAACTTCGCCCCTGCCGCCTCCGCCGCGGTCAACTCCCCGGAGTTCTGCGCCTCGATACACCGGTCGACATGTGTGCGGGCCATGGCAACTCGCGTGTGCAGCTCGGCCAGCCGAAAGCGATTGGCCTGGAAGCTGCCGATGGACTGCCCGAACGCCTTGCGCTCGCCGGCATAGTCGACGGCCAGCCGGACGGCGTACTCGGCGCTGGCCACCGCCACCACCGCCATCGACAACCGCTCTTGAGCGAGATTGCCCATCAGGTAGTGCAGACCCTTCCCCGGCTCACCGAGGACGTCGGTGTCGGGGATGCGTACATCGGCGAAGAACAGTTCGGCGGTGTCCTGCGCCCGTCGTCCGATCTTGTCGAGTTTGCGGCCGCGGGTGAAACCCGGTGCGCCGTCGGGTACGACGAACAACCCGAATCCCCCACCGTCGGACTCACCGATACGCGCGGCCACGATGACGAGGTCGGCCTGAATCCCCCGTGTCACAAAGGTCTTGGACCCACTCAGGCGCCAACCGCCGGGCTCACGCACCGCTGTCGAGGTGATGGCACGCAGATCCGATCCGGTACCGGGTTCCGACATCGACACCGCGATCGCGGTGTCGCCGTTGACGATGCCGGGCAACCACCGCGCCTGCTGTTCGGCGGAGGCGATGTCGAGGAAGTAGGGCAAGACGATGTCGTTGGTCAGCGAGAAGCCATCGCCGACTGTTCCGGTGCGGACGACCTCTTCATCGAGGATCGCGTTGAACCGGAAGTCGCGCTGCCCGGCTCCCCCGAATTCCTCCGGCGCGGAGAAACCGACGAATCCCTGGGCGGCGGCCAGCGACCAGAATTCGCGGTCGACGAGCCCCTGGGCCTCCCACTTCTCGGTGTGTGGCACAGCCTCTTTGGTCAGGAATGCCCGCACACTGTCGCGGAACTGGTCGTGTTCGGGCTCGAATATGGTGCGCTTCATGCGGTCAGTCCCATCGACTTGCCCACGATCTCCTTCATGATCTCACTCGTCCCGCCGTAGATACGCTGGACCCGCGCATCGACATAGGCACGTGCGATCGGGTACTCGGCCATGTAGCCGTATCCGCCGAACATCTGCAGGCATGCATCGACGACGCGTCCCTGCACCTCGGTCGCAGCGAGTTTGGCCATGGCGGCCCGATCCGCGCCGAGTTCACCGGTGGCGTGATCTCGTAGGCACTCGTCGACGAAGGCACGAACGACCTGGACCTGCACATGGGCATCGGCCAGGGTGAATCGCGAATTCTGGTTGGCGGCCAACGGCTTACCGAACGCGGTGCGCGTCATGATGTGATCGCGGGCCAATTCCACCGCCCGGTTGGCGGCGGCGGTGCTCGCCACCGCGATCGTCATCCGCTCCTGAGGCAGATTCGACACCAGCTGCCGGAACCCGCTGCCCGGCTCCCCGAGCACGTTGTCCACCGGCACCCGGACATCGGTGAACGACAGTTCCGCGGTGTCCTGGGCGTGCATCCCGATCTTGTCGAGATTGCGGCCTCGCTCGAATCCGGCCATCCCACGCTCGACGACCATCAACGACAGTCCATTGTGCCGGTCGCCGGTCTCGGTGCGGGCGGCCACGATGACCACATCGGCGTTGATCCCGTTGGAGATGAACGTCTTCGAGCCGTTGAGAACGTAATGATCTCCCTCGCGCACCGCGACCGCGGTGATGCCTGCGAGATCCGAGCCGGTACCCGGCTCGGTCATCGCGATGGCAGCGATCAGTTCACCGGAGGCCAGACCGGGCAGCCAGCGCGCCCGCTGTTCGGTGGTGCAGTATCGCAGAAAATACGGAACACAGATGTCGTTGTGCAGGTTGATACCGAACGACATCACCCCGGCGTCGGCGACCTCCTCGGCCATCACCGCGTTGAACCGGAAGTCGTCGACTCCTCCCCCGCCGTACTCCTCGTCGATGGCCATTCCCAGGAATCCGTGAGAACCGGCCTCGGCGAACACCTCTCGGGGGAACAGTCCTTCGGCTTCCCATTTCGCGTAGTCGGGTACCACCCGCGTGTCCAGGAATCGGCGGAAGCTGGCGCGGAAATCCTCGTGCTCTGTCTCGTAGACCCGGCGTACCGGGAATCGTGTGTCGTTCGTCATGAGTGAACCATACATCCTATCTATACAGTCTGTTCAGCGCGCGTGACGAGGCGTCGGAGTGCAGGCACATCCGGTCGATACCACCGGGTCAGTGGTATCGCCTCGACCTCGACGATCTCGACGCGCCCCGCCGCATCCGAGACCCCCTCGAGCACCAGCCGCGCTCTCCCGGAATCGAAGACCTCGCCGGCCTTGGTGGCGATGGCGGCCAGCACTTTTCGCCGCTCGGTGATCACCGCGACCGCTGCGACGCCGGGCACTCGTGCCAGCGCGTCCTCCACCTCGCGGGGCCGCAACGGCCCGGCCTGGGTGGTGATCGTGTCCGACGATCGTCCCCCGGGCCAGAAGTCACCCTCGGCGTCGACGGTGAAATCCTCACCGGTGTCGACCCAGGCGTCATGGGCATCGAAGACTCCGCGCATGGGCACATCGTCGGCGTACGGATGCCCGCGATCCACCTCGACGAGCAACCTGCCTCGGTCACCTCGCTTGGCCTTGCGCACGTATCCCTCGCCATCACAGCGCAATTCACCGGTGTCAGGGTCGATGGCTGCCAGCTCGACGCGCGCGGTGCCGGGCAGTGGCCGGCCGATGGAGCCGATCTTGCGCCCGGAGACGTTCGCCAGGATCGCGTCGGTGCGCACCGGGACGAACATCTCGAGGATCTGTGCGGGCGCGAATCGCTCGAGAGCGTCGCGCCAGACCGTCGTCGGTATACCGGAACCGATGAACAGCCGCACCGGGTGATAGGCCTCGTCCGGACCGGGCGGTTGATCGAGCAACAGCCGGAGCATGCTCCAGGTATACGGAACGACCGTTGCACCGTAGTGCCGCACGTCCGACCAGAAGGTCTGCGGGTCAAAGGAATCGGTCAGCGCGACCCGCGCGCCCACGGCGACCGGCGCGGCCGTCGCCAACAGCAGTCCCGATGCGTGGTACAGCGCATTCGCCGAATACACCGTGTCGGACTCGGTGAGGGCGGCCGCCGAGGCGGCACCATACGCCGACAGCGCCCAGCGCCGGTTGGTCACCGGGATCGACCGGATTCCGTCGGGCCCGTCACCGAAGAGCACGAAGCCCAGGTCCCGACCACGTCCCGGATTCGGTCGATACCAGTCCGGGGTTCGCACGGCGGAGGCGTCGATGCTGTCGAGATCCTCTGCTGTACTCGACTTCTCGGCGGTACTCGACTTCTCGGCGGTGCTGGGCTTCTCGGCGGTGCCGGACTTCTCTGAGCTGCCGGAACCACCGATCACGTGTGTCCGTACACCGGCCTTGCGCACCTCATCGAGATGACTCGCGTCGACGAGCACGCGGCGCGCGCGCCCGATGCGCAGTTCGGCGGCGATGTCGCTGCCCGGTCGCAGGAGCACGGCCACCGCACCGATGCGACTCAGAGCTGCTGCGGTCCAGAGCAGCACGGCCCCCGAATCGACGAGCACCCCGACGTGCTCGCCACGGCGGACGCCGACCCACAACAGCCGCAGGACCAGGTCGTCGACCTCGCGTGCGACGTCGGCGCGGGTGTGGGCGCGGCCGCGGTAGAGCAGGCAGACCGCGGTGGGGTCGCGGTCGTACGCCTCGGCGAGCAGCCCACCGTAGGACACCGTCGTCGATCCTCGGACCCGTTCCAACCGCAACAATCTCGGCACCTGATTGACCGCTTCGGTGGTGACCTCTGCCAGCGCTCCGGTGGCGCGCCCCACCACATCTCGTGCCAGGCCGGGCGCCGCGAGCATGCCCTCGGTGCCCGCGTTGAGCAGTTGCCGTACCGTGCCGCCGCCCTCGGGTTCGCGTTCGACGAGGCCCACTTCCCGCGCGTCCGCCAGGTTCTCCGGCCGCTCGTTGCGGCCACCGATCCATCCCACCCACCGAGCGACGGTCGGCCAGGTCTCCCGATTGGCCCGTGACCCCACTCCGAGGCCGAAGTGCCCGGTGGGCATGGTGCATTCCCAGACCTCGGTGTGTGGCAGACCCTTGACGACGTCGCGGACCGCGCGCGGCGGCGCGAAGGCGTCGTACTGGCCGGTGAAGATCAGGACCGGGCAGGTGATGTCGGCCATGGTGACCGCGCGGCCGTCGAAGACCAGGCCGCCCCGCACGAACCGGTCATTGGTCATCGACTCCATGACCTCGGCGATGGCGGGCCCCGGAAAGGCGATCCAGCCCTCGTTCGAGAGGAAGCGGCGTTGACGCTCTCGTGGGAGCAACGCGTCGCGGTCGCCGAGCGCCATCAGGTACTGCAGACGTTGCTTGGCCGTGGCGATCGGAGAGGTCCAGCTGAACAGATTCGCCGATGCCCAACCGGGCAGTCCGGTGCGCGAGAGCACCCCGATGCCGAGTTTGCTGATCGCCGAGAAGATCTCCTCGGGCAGGTCGAGTCCCGGTAGCGAGAGCGGCTCCATCGGACTGCCGAGCGCGAAGATACTCGCGATCGACTCGGTGCGGCGCAACGCCGCTGCCTGATAACAGAACAGTCCGCCCTGGGAGTATCCGCCGATGTGCACGTCGCGGCCGACGGTTCGGCGTACGGCGTCGATGGCGTCGGACACCGCGAGGACGTGGTCGGTGACGTTGCGCTGCAATCCGTTCGGCTCCGCGGCCGGGTCGCCGAAGTCGACGACCCACGGGTCCATACCGGAATTATGCAGGTGCGCAACGGCACTGGTGGACGGTGACACGTCCCATACATCGGCACTGAGCATCAGCGGCGGAACGAGCAGCACCGGATCACGGTCGGGCGACGTGCGGGTCTCGGCGGTGAAATAGCGACGCAACGTCACCAGCGGCGTGCGCAGCATGACGTCGTAGGGCGAGGGCTCCTCGCCGGTGTCGAGGCCGCCGAAACGCAGGTATTCCACCACGTTGGCGACCGTGTGGACGGTGTGGGAAATGCGGCTGCCCAGACCGTCGTCCGTCGGAGAGTCCGTCACGTCGGTGCTCGCCGTGTCGTTCTTCGCCGTGTTGTTGTTCGTCACATCGTTGTTCGTCACATCGTTGTTCGTCACCGTCGGTTGCCCTTTCGATCCATCGGTTGCGAGCCAGGAGCAGCGAGGTCGGACGCTGCTGCGACCTCGGCGAGAATGTCGGCGACGCGTTCCGGCGCGTCGATCTGGGGTAGGTGGCCGGCACCGGGAATCATCACCAGCCGGGTACCGGGGACGGCCTCGATGAAGGCGTCCGCGCCACGGACGTCGCACACCGGGTCGGCCGACCCCCAGACGAGCGTGATCGGCCGCCGGAAATCGTCGACGGACCACACTCCCTGCTGTATCTCGGCCA
>NZ_MVPX01000585.1:0-5227 GCF_002043085.1 Gordonia sp. i37
GTCAACGACACATCACGCCAAATATTCTGCGAACCAAACGACTTCGTCAGATTCGCCACACTCACCTCGACACCCATGGTCTACCTCGAGTTCCTCTCTGCGGATCGTCGTCCCTCGCGGAGTCTCATACTCCGGCCTGATCGTTCGAGAACTTCTGGCGCAGCGGCCCTTTCACCAGCTTCCCGGTTGGGGTACGCGGCAGGTCGTCGACGAAACGGAACTCCCGAGGCACCTTGTACCCCGCGAGGTGTTCTCGGACGAAGGTCTGCAATCGCTGTGCCACGTCGTCGTCGCCGACGACGCCCGGCGCCGTCTTCACCGCCGCGAGCACACGTTCGCCGTATTCCGGATCGGGCACACCGACCACCGCGACATCGTCGACGTCGGGGTGCAGGGCCAGGCAGTTCTCGATCTCCTGCGGGTAGATGTTGACGCCGCCGGAGATGATCGTGAATGCCTTGCGGTCGTTGAGGAACAGGTAGCCATCCTCGTCGACATAGCCGATGTCGCCGGTCGTGGTCCACGTCGGATGCTCGGGGTGCTGCGCCGACGCCGTCTTCTTCGGATCGTTGTGATAGCTGAACGGCAACGCGTCGCGTTCGAAGTACACCGTGCCCGACTCCCCCACCGGCAGTTCGACGCCCTCGTCGGAACAGATGTGCAGCACACCGAGTTTCGCCTGTCCGACGGTGCCGGGTTTGGTCTGCCATTCGACCGGATTCACCATGGTGATGCCGTTGGCCTCGGTCGACGAGTAGTACTCGTGCAGGATCGGACCGAACCAGTCCATCATCGCCTTCTTGACTTCCGGCGGACACGGCGCGGCCGCGTGCACCGCGTGCGTCAGGCTCGACACGTCGTAGCGTTCCCGCACCTCGGCCGGCAACCGCAACATGCGCACGAAATGCGTGGGCACCCACTGGGTGTGGGTGACCCGATACCGCTCGATGAGCTCGAGGCACTGCTGCGCGTCGAACTTCTTGACGGTGATCACGGTGCCACCGAGGCTCTGTGTGATCATCCCGAAACGCAGCGGCGCTGCGTGATACAGGGGCGCCGGTGAGAAGTACACGGTGTCCTGACCCATTCGATAGGTGCCACCGAACACCATCACATAGGGGTCACCCGGATCGCCGACCTCCCGCTCGGGCAGCGGCGGCTTGACCCCCTTGGGCCGTCCCGTCGTCCCCGAGCTGTAAAGCATGTCGTTGCCGCGCCGCTGATGATCGGGCGCCTCGGGCGACCCGCTCGCCACGAACTCCGCGTAATCGCCGAATCCCTCGATCGACTCGCCACGTTCACCGTCGCCGACTCGCGGATCGAAGGACAGTGCGATCTCGAGGCTCGCGCACTCGGCCCGGGCCGCCGCGGCCGCCTCGGCGAGATCCGCCGACGCGACGAGCGCACGCGCGCCGCAGTCGTTGACGATGTAGGCGATCTCGCCGGGCGACAGATGCGTATTCACCGGCGTGAGATACAGCCCGCTGCGCAGGCAGGCCCAGTACACGACGAACACCTCGACGGCATTGGTGCTCAGCAACGCGACCACGTCACCGTCGACGAAACCGGCGGCGCGCAGCGCATTGGCCAATTGCGTCGATTGACGCTCGAGTTGGGCGTAGGTGAGAATGTCGCCGGTGTCACCGACGATGATCGCCGGCTTATCGGGAGTGCGCGCCGCGTGAATTGCTGGATACATGTTTTCCTTCTGTCGTGAACGGGTTATGTGATTGACAACACACATTGGTAGAGTCTTGTAGATGCACCACATCGTCAGAGCGAAGGCGTCCACCTCCTCTGACGCAGGGCCGCTTGTGGATTCGCGTGAGATCCTGGCCGCACTGCGTGAGCACGTGGGCGACGCCGACCGGAACCTTATTCCGGTGAAACACCTTCTCCAGCAGGCATGGTCGGATCTCGCGTCCGTACTCGACACCGAACTCGGCGAGCTGTCGCCGGAGTTGAGCGCCCGGCTGGCCAAACTCCAGTCCGTGGACCGTCTGCTCGTCGACCGCCTCGACGAACGCACCGGCATCGCCGCACGCCTCGCCGACGCGGTGTCGCAACTCGAGGCCGCGCCGTGCAGCACCGAGGAAATCGTCACCCTCGCCCCGCAACTGATCTGCGAGCTCGGTTTTCACCGCGCGATCATTTCGCGGGTCGACGGACGCCTCTGGACCTCCGAATGTGCCTACGTTCCCGACGAGCCCGAGTGGTCCGACGCGATCAACCAGGCCGGGCGCCAGAACCCCCAGACCCTCGGGCCCCAGATCCACGAGACCGAGATCGTGCGACGTCGTGAAGGCCTGCTCGTCACCGACGTGCAGGAGGACGTCCGGGTCAATCGCCCGATCGCCGAGGTCTCGTTGTCCCGGTCGTACGTGGCGGCACCCATCGTGTCCGAGGGGCGCGTGGTCGGCCTGCTGCACGCCGACAAGTACCGGCAGAGCGGCGACGTCACCGGCGAGGACTGCCAACTGCTCATGGGGTTCGCCCAGAGCCTGCGACTCGCACTGAGCCGCGCCCGGATGAGCGAGGAGCTCGCCACCCTGCGCACCGGACTGCAGTCGATCACCGACGCCATCGGCCAGACTGCCGACGAGGCCCACAGCGTTTCCGTACGCCGCAGTCTCATCCCGGATTACGACGAGCCGGTGTTCGCCGACACCCCGAACCCGGCCGCGCCGCGCGCCTCTCGCTCGCGTCGCATCGCCGACGCCGGGTTGACCGCCCGCGAACTCGAGGTCCTCGCACTGCTGGCCCAGGGACGCACGAACGGTGCCATCGCGCACGAGCTCGTGATCTCCGAGGGCACCGTCAAACAGCACGTCAAGCACGTTCTGCGAAAGCTGCAGGCCGCCAATCGATCCGAGGCGACCGCGTTCTGGTTCAACGAGAACGGACAGTGACCGCGGAGTCCGAGACGGACTCCGCGGTCCCAGCCGTTCAGCAGTGGGCGGCACCGAACGCCACCCCATCCGCCCACGACGCCCGCTTCGACACCAGCCGCCGATACTTCATGATGAGGTCCGGCCGGCCGATGGTCAGGACGCCGGCGAGCGTGTCGGCCTCGCGGTAGAGCACCACGGTTCCGCCGGTCTTGTCGGCCCGGTGTTGCACCAGGAGTTCGTCGGTGTGCGGCACCCCGACGAACTGCAACCGCGCCCCGTACCAGTCCGACCAGAAGTACGGCACGGTCTGATACGCGGTGAGATCGCCGTCCGACAGGGCATTACGTGCCGCCAGCGCCCCCTGCTCGGCCGCGCTCGTCCAGTGTTCGAGTCGCATGCGGCGGTCGAACAATCCGTTGGGCCAATGGGCGACGTCACCGGCCGCCCACACACCCGGAATCGGCGTCCCGTCGACACCCAGCGCGGCCAGATACTCGTCACACTCCACGCCACCGTCGCGATCATTGAGTGCCACAACGGAATCGGCCAGCCATTGGGTTGACGGAATCGCGCCGACGCCGACGACCACGAGATCTGCGTCGAGCACCCGACCGTCGGAGAGCACCACGCCCGTCACCCGGGATTCCCCAGTCTGCAAATCCCCGGTCTGGACAATCCCGGTCCGGAAGCCCTCCACCCCCACACCGAGGATCAGTTCGGTTCCGTTGGCGGCGTGCAGATCTGCGCACAGGGCACCGCCTTCGATGCCGAGTGACCGCGTCAGCGGCGCCGGGGCGGCCTCGACGATCGTCGCCGAGAGTCCCAATTTTCTTGCCGCCGAGGCAACCTCGGCGCCGATGAATCCGGCGCCGACCACCACCACGCGCGACGAGGACCGCAGGGCCCGCCAGATCGACTGGGTGTCGGCGTAGGTACGCACCGTGTGAATCCCGCCGACGCCGTCGCTTCCGGGAAGCCGGCGCGCATGCGCGCCGACCGCGATGATCAGTGCGTCGTAACCGATGTCGCCGGCCGCGGTTGCCAGTTTGCGCGACTCGACGTCCAGGCCCACCGCCGGCGCACCGGTGCGGATCTCGATGCCGAGCTCGTCGACCAGGAACTCCCGTTCACGCAACTCCGGGATGACCGGCTCGTCCGGCCCCATCAGGAGTTCCTTCGACAGCGGCGGACGATCGTAAGGCAGGTGTTCCTCGGCTCCGACCAGGGTCAGCGCACCCAGGTACCCCTCACGCCGCGCGGACTCGCAGGCACGAATGCCTGCGAGTCCGGCACCCACCACCACCAGGTGATCGATACTCACGTCAGTCCTCGATCGTGATCGCCTGTGTCGGGCAGGAGCGCACCGCGGCCTCGACCTCGTCCCGATCACGTTCGGTGACATCGAAGGCCAGCACGGTCAGCTGCCCGTCGTCACCGATCTCGAAATGGTCGGGGGCCTCGGCCTCGCACAAGCCCAGACCCGAGCATCGGCCCATGTCCACCTTGATCCGGCAACCTGTCGTCGCCACGGTCATCACTTCCTCCCGTGCGGATAGAACGGCATCTCCAGTACACCGCGCATGAAATTGGTTCGCATCAGCTTCGGTTCACCGGCGACGAAGTCCGGCATCTGCTGATGCAGTTCCCGGAACAGTGACCGCATCATCGACTTGGCCAGCTGATTACCGAGGCAGTAATGCACGCCGCCACCGCCGAAAACGACATGTGGGTTGGGGCTACGCGTCAGGTCGAACGTGTCGGGGTTGTCGAAGACCTCGGCGTCCCAGTTGCCCGACCCGTACATCATCACGACCTTGTCGCCCGGCAGGATCTGCTGACCGCCGAGCTCGTACTCGGCCACGGCGGTACGGCGGAAGGTCAGTACCACCGACCCCCACCGCAGGAACTCCTCGATCGACTGATTGATCCGGCCCTCGAAGTCCTCCCACAACCACGCCCGCTGTTCGGGGAAGTCCGTCAACGCCTTCACGGCGAAACTCGTGGTGTGACGCGTGGTGTCGGTCGCCGCCACCGAGAACAGCGTCATCACGGCACCGATCTCGAAGTCGGTCAGTTTCTCGCCGTCGACCTCGGCCTGCACGAGGTTCGTGACGAGATCGTTCTTCGGGTTCTCACGGCGGTCGGCAACCAATTCCTCGGCCAGGTCATGAATGAACAGCGCGGCCTCGGTCTGCACCTCAGCAGGGTCCCTCCCGGCCAGCAGCTCGGGATCGGCCCAGGCAGTGATCTCATCAGCGGCATGACCGACGGCGACCAACCGATCTTCCGGGATGCCGAACATATCGCCGTACATCTCGATCGGCAGGGGGCTCGCG
>NZ_MVPX01000586.1:0-9524 GCF_002043085.1 Gordonia sp. i37
ACGTCGGCGACGAAGTCGATCTCGTCCCGATCGGCGACCGCGGACACGATGCGGTGTGCTCGCGCTGCGATGTCGTTCTCGATCTTGCGGATCTGTTTGGGCGTGAACGCCGCACTGACCAGCTTGCGGATCTTGTCGTGCTGCGGGTTGTCCATTGCGAGGAACGACATGGCCATTTCCAGGAACATCGACGGCAACATGTCGGCCATCACGCCGTAGCTCGATACGAACACATCGTTGTGCTGGCTGATCTCGGTGATGTGCTCATGTTTGACCACAGCCCAGAAGCCCGGATCGTCGGGATCGGGGACGACCGTCGTCTCCAGGGCCGGCTGCCAGGTCACCGGCGCGGTGGCCCGCAGCTGGGCGTACACCTTCTCCCGCACGGGTGCGTCCTGGTCCCAGAACGCATCGGAGGAGATGTTGACCGGGTGGTACTCGCGGGTCGCCGCGACGTCGTTGCTGGGGACGACGTCACCGTCGTCGTCGTCGAAACTCAGGTCGGCGTCGTCGAAAGTTGTTGACATGAGGGGTGTCCTGTCGATCGTTGGGCTGTCGGTGTGTGCGGCCGCTCAGTCGTCGGCGTGACTGAGCAGGATGTCGTACGGTTTGGCGTCACGGCCACCGGAGAGATCCACGTGGACCGCCTTGGCCTGGGTGTAGGCGTCGAGGGCGTCGGGGCCGAGTTCTCGACCCACACCGCTCTGCTTGTAGCCGCCGAAGGGGACCTGCGCGTTGATCTGGTGGGCGTCGTTGATCCACACGCTGCCGGTCTGGACCTGTTCGGCGACGGCGAGCCCGCGGCCGTTGTCGGTGGTCCACACGCTGGCGGCCAGGCCGTACTCGCTGTCGTTGGCGATGGCGATGGCCTCGTCGTCGGTGTCGTAGGGAATGACGGTGAGGACGGGTCCGAAGATCTCCTCCCGCGCCACCGGCATCGAGTTGTCGACGCCGGTCAGGATGGTCGGCGCCACCCAGTAGCCGCGTTGGAACTGCTCGCCCTCGGGAACGCCGCCACCGATCACCGCCTGCGCGCCGGCATCGACCGCGTCATTGATGTAGGCGAGAATCCGGGCCTGCTGTTTGCCGTCGATGACCGGTCCCATGTCGGTATCCCAATCATCGGGCGCGCCAACGGCAATCGTGCGGGCCCGCTCCACCAGCCGCGCCACGAAGTCGTCGTGCAGGCTGCGCGGCACGATCGCCCGCGTGCCCGACTCGCAGATCTGGCCGGAGTAGGTGAAGCAGCCGTAGAGCACACCGTCGACGGCGAGGTCGAGGTCGGCGTCGTCGAGGACGATCGACGGACCCTTGCCACCGAGTTCGAGGGTGACCTCCTTGACGGTGCCCGACGCCAGTTTCATGATTTCCCGACCGATCTGGGTCGATCCGGTGAACGCGATCTTGGCGACGTCGGGATGGCTGGCCAGCCGGGCACCGGCATCGCGCCCGTCGCCGGGCACCACATTGAGGACGCCGGCGGGCAATCCGTTGGCTTCGGCGATCTCGGCGAATCGCAGCATCGACAGCGGCGTGTGCTCGTCGGGTTTGACGACCACCGAATTCCCTGCTGCCAGAGCCGGTCCCACCTTCCACAGAGTCAGCAGCAGCGGGAAGTTCCACGGTGCGATCGCACCAACGACACCCAGGGGTTCACGATGCACCACGCTCTGCGCGAGTGCCGGGAAGGTGACCACGGGGGCCGGGCGGACGAACTGGTAGGTGTCGGCGAGATCGGCGAAGAAGGTGAAGTGCGCCAACGCATATCCGATGTGGAAACCGGTGGCCTGACGCACGGTGGCGCCGTTGGCCGACATCTCCAGCTCGACGAGTTCTTCGATCGCATCGTTGGCGGCGTCGGCGATCGCCCGCATGATCGCGGCCCGCTCCTGTGGGGTCTTGCCGGCCCACACCCGCGATTCGAAGGCCGCCTTGCCTGCGGCGACCGCGTCGTCGATGTGGCTCGCGGTGCCCTTGGCCACCGTCGCCACCACCGAGGCGTCGGCCGGGTTGACGATGGTCATCGACTCGTCGGTGTCGACGGCCTTGCCGTCGATGTGCAGTGCATGGTGTTGCACGTCAATACTTGTCATGTGTCTACCTCGACGGATCCAGGATGATCTTCATGGCCTCGCGGGCCTCGAAGAGCTTGTAGGCATCGGCTGCCTCCGACAGGCCCATGCGGTGGGAGATCATCGCGCTCGGATGGAGTTTGCCCGCGGTCATCAGTCCGATGACCTCGTCCATGTACTCGGTGATGTGACTGACGCCCATCTCCACCTTCACGCCCTTGAGATAGAGCTCGGCGAAGGGGAATCCGTCGATCGACTCCTCGGTGTAGACACCGGGGATCGAGAGCGTGCCGCCGGCACGCAACAACGGGATCGCGGCCAGCAGTGCCGACGGATGGCCGACGGCGTCGACGACGACGTCGGCGCCCCGCCAATCCGAGAGATCGAGCACCGCGTCGGTGCCGTCGACCTCGCCGGAGTTGACGCCGATGGCGCCGAACTTCTCGGCCTCGGTCAGTCGCGCGGCGACCTTGTCGACGACGATGACCTTGCTCGCACCGAGCGCGACCGCCGACATCGCGGCGCACAACCCGACCGGACCGGCACCGACGACGGCGACGATGTCGCCGGCGCGCATCGCGCGGGCAACGGCCTCGTGGCCGGTGGTCATGATGTCACCGGCGAACAGGATGTCCTCGTCGTCGATGTTCTCGCCCTCGGGGATGGCGCGGGCGGTCAGGTCTGCCGAGGGCACCACCACGTACTCGGCCTGCCCGCCGTCGAGATCACCGAGCGCGAGGCCCAGGCCGAAGATCCGGCTACCCGCGCAGTTGCCGGGCTGGTGCCGGCGACACTGATAGCACGCACCGCAGCTGACCACACACGACGACACGGCACGATCGCCCTCACTGAACTGGGTGACGGCGTCGCCGACGTCGACGATGGTGCCGAGGAATTCGTGACCGAGAATGATGTCGGACTCGAGTTCCAGACGTCCCTCGTAAGGGTGGAGATCGGTGCCGCAGATTGCCGTCTTCTCGACCTTCAGCAGCACATCGGTGGGCTCGGAGATGGACGGAATCGGTACGTCGTCGACCTCGAGCACATGCGGTGCGCGCAGCACCGCGGCCTTCATCGTGCTCACGCCTTCACCTCGGCATCCTTGGCGGCCACCTTCTCGCGGTACATCGGGAACAGCGGCTTGGTCAGCGGCACGAGCTTGAGGATCTTGTTGACCGGTCCCTTGGCCTTGACCTGTCCCTTGGCCAGGCCGACCGCGAGGTTGTAGTCACCACGCCAGAACTGATCGGCGGTGTCGCCGCGCATGAGCAGGGTGATGTCCGGCTTGAGGTCGCTCGGTCCGGTGATGACCTGGTAGTCGTCTCGGAAGGCGATGGTGACCTCGCAGTCAGGGTCGTTGTAGAGCACGCGCATGACGATGTTGGCCGCCTTGAGTTTCGGACCGGACTCCGGGTGCTCTCCGGCATCCCGGAACACCCCACCGATGTAGGTGTCCAGTTCCTCGGCGTCCTTGAAGTAACCCACTGCTGTCTCCTTCGAAGCGAAATATCAGGGCTGATTGCCTTGTGAGGTCATACTTCCAACCTGTTGTGATGCAGGTAACTCCCATCGGGAGGCATCTCTGTATCCCTTTCGGGGGAGTGACCCCCGCCACTATTGACACGGCGCCAACAACTCGCCTTAATTATTGACGCGGCGCCAAATACTCACGGCGCGATCCACCCCACTACAGCAACTCTCCGGAGGTAGCGATGTCCGACGATCAAGCAACCGAGCTCGCCGACCTCACCGCCCTTGCACGGGAGTTCTTCACGAAAGAGGTCGCGCCGCGATACGCCGAGTTCGCCGCGGCCGGGCGACCCGACCGGGCACTGTATCGCCGCGCGGGTGAGCTGGGCCTGCTATGCATGTCGATTCCCGAGGAGTACGGCGGCGGTGGCGCCACCTTCGCGCACGAGGCGGTCCTCTTCCGCGAACAGGCACGGTCGGCGGAACTGTCGATGCAACTCGGCGTCCACTCCGGCATCGTCCCCCACTACCTGCTCGCCTACGCCGCGCAAGCCCAGAAGCGACGCTGGATCCCGAAACTGGCCTCAGGCGAATGGATCGGTGCGATCGCAATGACCGAGCCCGGGACCGGCTCGGATCTGCAGTCCATTGCCACTCGTGCAGTGCGCGAGGGGCGAAGAGTATGTGATCTCCGGGGCCAAGACCTTCATCTCCAACGGTGCGACGTGCGACCTGCTGATCGTCGCCGCGAAGACCGACCCCACCAAGGGCGCCTCCGGCATCTCGTTACTCGTCGCCGAAGTCGGCGACGACACACCAGGTTTCGAGCGCGGACGCAACCTGAAGAAGATCGGCCAGAAGGGTCAGGACACCACCGAGCTGTTCTTCGACGGTCTCCGGGTGCCCGCCGAGAACCTCCTCGGTGGCGTCGAGGGCGCGGGCTTCGCCCAACTGATGACGCAACTGCCCCAGGAACGCCTCATCGTCGGGGCCGCCGCACTCGGCGCGGTGGAGGCCGCCTACGAGCACACCCTCGCCTACGTCAAGGAACGTCAGGCGTTTGGCAAGCCACTCTTCGGATTGCAGAACACCCGCTTCGAACTCGCCGACATCGCCACCACTGTCGAGGTCATGCGGGCCTTTGTCACCGATGCCATCGACCGGCACATGCGCGGCGAACTCGACGTCAAACACGCCGCGATGGTCAAACTGTGGTGCTCGGAGCAGCAGACGCAGGTCGTCGACCGCTGTCTGCAACTGCACGGGGGTTACGGATACATGGAGGAGTATCCGATCGCCCGGCTGTTCGTCGACGGCCGTATCTCGAAGATCTATGCCGGTGCCAACGAGGTCATGAAAGACCTCATCGCCCGATTCCTCTGACCCACGGCCATTCTCACCTCACCCACACACCCCCGAGGACATTCGTCATGACCGACGCCTATCTCTACGAAGCGATACGTACACCTCGCGGACGCGGCAAGAAGACCGGATCCCTGTACGGCACCAAGCCGATCGACCTCGTCGTCGGACTCATCGACGAACTACGGTCCCGCCATCCCCAACTCGACCCGGCACTCATCGACGACATCATCCTCGGGGTGGTCTCTCCGGTCGGCGATCAGGGCGCCGACATCGCCAAGACCGCGGCCCTGCGCGCCGGGCTCCCCGACACCGTCGGCGGGGTTCAACTGAACCGATTCTGCGGGTCTGGTCTCGAAGCGGTCAACATCGCCGCACAGAAGGTCGCCTCCGGCTGGGAGGACCTGATCCTGGCCGGCGGTGTCGAATCGATGTCGCGCATCCCGCTCGGCTCCGACGGCGGCGCATGGATGACCGACCCCGCCACCAACTACCACACCTACTTCATCCCGCAGGGTGTGGCCGCCGACCTCATCGCCACCGTCCACAACTTCACCCGCGACGACGTCGACGCCTACGCGGTCCGCTCCCAGCGACGTGCCGCCGCGGCGATCGCCGGCGGCTACTTCACCAAATCGATTGTCCCGGTGCGTGACCTCAACGGCACCGTCGTGCTCGATCAAGACGAACTGGTACGCGCCGAGACCACCGCCGACACACTGGGCGGCCTCAAGCCGTCGTTCGCGGCGATGGGATCGGCCGGCGGCTTCGATGCCGTCGCCCGGCAGAAATATCACTGGGTGGAGAGCATTGACCACGTCCACCACGCCGGCAACTCGTCAGGAATTGCCGACGGTTCGGCGCTGGTGGTCGTCGGCAGCGAATCCGCCGGTCGTAGTGCGGGATTGATACCGCGGGCCCGGGTTCTCGCCTCGGCGACCAGTGGCGCAGACTCCACCATCATGCTCACCGGTCCGGTACCGGCGACCGAGAAGGTCCTCGCCAAGGCCGGACTCACCATCGATGACATCGATCTGTTCGAGCTCAACGAGGCCTTCGCATCGGTGGTCCTGAACTACCAGCGTCACTTCGGAATCGACGACGAGATCCTCAATGTCAACGGCGGCGCCATCGCGATGGGCCATCCACTCGGCGCCACGGGGGCGATGCTCACCGGCACCATGATCGACGAACTCGAGCGGCGCGGCGCACACCGCGCGCTCATCACCCTGTGCATCGGCGGCGGCATGGGCGTTGCCACCGTCATCGAACGCATCTGAGGAAGGGGCCCACCATGACCATCACTGCAACCACTGTCCCAGCGACCACTCTTGCCGCAACCACGGGCGCCGGCATCATCGACTGGTCGGCCGATGCCGATGGCATCGTCACCCTGACCATCGACGACCCCGGTCAGCCGACCAATACCATGACCGACCCGATGGCCGCCGCACTGCGCGCGGCGGTCGAACGACTCGAGGCGGAGAAGGAGTCGATCACCGGCGTCATCGTGACATCGGGGAAGAAGACCTTCTTCGCCGGCGGCGATCTGCACAAGCTAATGAACGCCACCCCGGCCGACACCGCCGAGATCGCAGCGGGGCTCGACCATTTCAAGGAGTCTTTCCGACGTCTCGAGACTCTCGGCCGACCTGTCGTCGCGGCCATCAACGGTGCAGCACTCGGTGGCGGTTTCGAGGTTGCATTGTCCGCGCATCACCGAATCGCCCTGAACCACAAGGGGACCCATTTGGGTCTTCCCGAAGTGACCCTGGGCGTCCTGCCCGGCGCCGGCGGTGTCACGCGCGTCGTGCGAATGCTGGGGGTGACCGATGCCATTCTCAAGGTTCTCGGGCAGGGTCAGCGAATGAGCCCGGCACGGGCACTCGACGTCGGCGTGATCGACGCCGTCGCCGAATCCACCGAGGAGATGCTCACCGCCGCCCGCACGTGGATCACCACCCATCCCGATGCGGCACAACCGTGGGACCGCAAAGGCTATCGGATTCCCGGTGGCACCCCCTCATCGCCCGCGCTCGCCGCGTCGCTCCCCGCCTACCCCGCCACGATCCGTACACAGCTCAAGGGCGCGCCGATGCCCGCACCGATCGCGGTGCTCGCCACAGCTGTCGAGGGCGCCGCAGTGGACCTCGACACCGCCTTCGCCATCGAGACGCGCTATTGCGCCCAGCTGATATGCGGGCAGATCTCGACAAATCTGATCAAAGCGATGTTCTTCGACCTCAACTCGGTGAACAAGGGCAGCAGCCGCCCAGCCGGATATCCGGTTCGGACCGCGCAGAAGGTGGCCGTCCTCGGTGCCGGGATGATGGGCGCCGCAATTGCCTACGTCGCTGCTCGCGCCGGCGTCGAAGTCGTCCTGCGCGACATCACCGTCGAGGCCGCCGAGCACGGCAAAGGCTATTCCCGACGGATTCTCGACGCCGCAGTGGCCAAGGGGAGGATGGATGAGCGTGCGCGCGCCGCGGTACTCGATCGGATCGTGGCCACCGCCGACATCACCGACACCGCAGGTGCGGACCTCGTCATCGAGGCAGTCTTCGAGGACGTCGGACTCAAGCAGAAGGTACTCGCCGAGGTCGAACAGCATGCGGGCGCCGATGCTCTTCTGGCATCGAACACCTCGGCGTTGCCTATCAAGGAGATCTCCGCTGCCGTGACGCGCCCGGCCGAGGTCATCGGGCTCCACTTCTTCTCGCCTGTCGACAGGATGCCACTCGTGGAAGTCGTGGTCGGCGAGAACACCTCCGACGAATCCCTTTCCCGGGCATTGGATTTCGTTCAGCAGATCCGCAAGACCCCGATCGTCGTACGTGATGTGTACGGCTTCTACGCCAACCGTGTCATCGCCAAGTTCGTCGATGAGGCCCTGTCCCTGGTGGCCGAGGGAATGCACCCGGCCTCCGCCGAACAGGCTGCGCTGCAAGCCGGATTCCCCGCAGGCGCCCTGACCCTGTTCGACGAGATCAACATGAAAACGATCGCCAAGATCCGCGCCGGGTTCATCGCCGACGCAGAGGACCGTGATGTGCCCTTCGTACCCAGCGCGTCCTATCCGCTCGTCGATCGCATGTTGGGCGAATTCGATCGCCCGGGCCGCCTGGAGGGCAAAGGCTTCTACGAGTACGACGGTCCGGGCGGGGCCCGTCTGCGACTGTGGCCCGAACTGGCGGAACAGTATTGGCGTCCCGAGGTGAACATTTCCTTCGATGACGCCAAAGACCGCATGCTGGTGGCCGCAGCACTCGAGGCATACACGTGCTACGACGAGGGAGTCATCGGTACCGTTGAGGAGGCCAATGTGGGTTCCATAATGGGTATCGGGTATCCGGCATGGACTGGTGGCGCCCTGCAATTCATCAACCAGTTGGTCGGCGGCAGTGCCGGGTTCGTCGCACGTGCCGACGAGTTGCGCGCCCGCTACGGTGATCGCTTCGCCGTTCCGGCGTCCCTGCGCGCCCGGGCCGCACGTTCCGAACCCGTCACCTGAGTCCTCTGATCCACCTCCCGACGTGCGGACCAAAGGCGGCTCCTCACAACAGATCTGTCATGTTCTTCACCCGTCCAGAGGAGTGCCCTGACGGGCAGGATGTGACACGATGATGACGTGCCCGATGCAGACGAACCCCGGTGGCGCCGCAAAGGCCGCGACGAGCGGCGGACGGACATCCTGGTGGTGGCGATCCGGGCCTTTGGTGAGCAGCCCTATTCGGCCGTCCAAATGGCTGACATCGCTCGAAAGGCCGGCGTCACGAGGGGTTTGCTGAACCATTACTTCGGCACCAAACGTGACCTGTATCTGGAGGTCGTGCGGTCGATGATGTTCGTTCCCGTCCTCGACGAGCTCCACCTGCCCGAGGGCGACCGACGTGAACGAATCGAAGCGTGGGTGGACTGGTTCCTCGCGGTGCAGACCACGCACGGTGCGACCTGGGTCGCCGTCGGAGCCGATGGTCTCGGCGGCGACCCGGAGATCCGTCAAATTCTCGAGGACGCGGACGATCAAGCAGCGCAATCGGTCCTGGACGCGGTCGGCTTCACCGGCACCGGTGACGAACACCGGAGGGCGCTGGCCACAATCCGCGCCTACGGCGGTCTGGTCAAGGCAGCTGTACGGGAATGGGTGGGACGAGAGTCGTTGGATCACGAACACGTTCGCGACATCCTCATCACATCTCTCGATACTGTGCTGACCATCGCGATCGGCGCCGATGCCGACGCCCAATAGGACCGATCCCCGATAGGACCGTGCGCGCCGCCTCTGTTCGAACCGGCGCGCACGGAGTCTCAGACGAGGCTGTCGATCACCTCGGTAGGGCTATCGTCGTCGAAAGCGACGGCGCGACGGCGGGCTGCGGCATGGGCCTGGTCTTCGTTCTCCATGGATTGACGGATCGCACGCTGAGCGTTCTCCGGCAACGACGGCAACAACTCCAACACCCGCTGACGATGCCGCCCGACCGCCTTGCGTTCGGGCATACCCGGATTCGGTTGGACCTGCGGAATGATCTCGGTGAAATCCTCCTTCGTACCACCACCGGAGATCCCGGCCGCCGCCATCGCCGCCTCCGCAGCGACCAGAGCCTCGTCCTTCTCCTC